>JAFVOR010000086.1 GCA_017505725.1 Alistipes sp. | reverse complement strand
GCCACGTCATTGATGATTTTGCTTGTCTTGAATTGCAGAACTAAGGTAAGTGAAAAATCTGACATGGCAAAATCCTGGGCAATATTTTGTTGCCCAGGATTTTAAAAAGGAAGTTAAACTAAAGTGCTGCGGAATTTAGGACTAAGATTCTTATGGCTGTTGTGGCTATGGTAGCTCTTTCGTGTACTACCGACATAACCCAGGACCTCGGTGTTGATTTGGGCAACAACGGTGGTTTGACTGAGATTACCCTCTCGCTTGAGGCTTCGCGTACTCAGCTTGGCGAGAAGGCAGGAGATTTGTACCCACTCCAGTGGAGCGAGGGCGACAAAATCTCGGTCAATGGCGTAGAGTCGACCGCCTTGAGCGCAGATGCGGCAGGTGAGGCTACTGCAACCTTCTCGGTGGCAGGTACCCCTGCAAAGCCTTACTGCATCGCCTACCCTGCAGCCCCTGCAGGTCAGGTGCTCTTTGCTGACAAGCAGACTCACACCTCGAACTCGACCTTCGCAAGTGGCGTGGCTACAATGTATGCCTACGCAGAGGATGGTTTCGGCGTTTCGCTCAACCACCTCACTGGCGTCTTGAAGATTGGCGTTACCGGCTCTGCAAAGGTTGTATTGGCACAGATCTCGAACGCTAACCGCAAGCCTATTGCAGGTGCTTTCGACTTCGACTTCGAGAAGGGCGAGGCTACCGCTACCGCAACTTCGAAGGAGATTATCGAGTACTCGTTTGGCGAGGGCGTACAGCTCTCGAGCGAGGAGCCTACCTACATCCACGCTGTTGTTCCTGCAGGCGAGTACGACGAGTTGTATGTGACTCTCTACGACGAGGATGGTGGCGTAATGTACGCAACCGTCAAGACCGACGAGACAAAGCCTCTTACTGCTGGTAAGGTGCGTGAGTTCTCGAATAGCATCGTCTATGCGCCAACCGCTTCGGTATTTGTTATTCGCGATGTGGCTACACTCAAGGCGTTTGCCGAGCAGGCTGCAACCTTGGAGAAGGATGCTCTCCTCGTGGCTGATGTCGATATGACAGGCGAGGCTTGGACATCAATCACAGGCTACGAGAAGACCGTTCTCGGTAATGGTTATGCCATCAAGGGCTTAACCGCTCCGTTGTTCAACGAGACAAACGCATCTATCAAGAGCTTGCATCTCCGCGATGTGGCTATCACATCTAATGATGCAATCTATATGGGTGCTTTTGCCAACAAGATCACCTCGAACGACAATACAAACGTCACTATTGAGCATTGCTCGGCAAGTGGTGTATTGACCGTCAAGAACCCTACTTATGCTTCGGCAACCAAGAACGACAAGACAACCCTCTTCTACGGAGGTTTGGTTGGCTACGGTCTTGGTGTAGAGATTAACGACTGTGTAAACAAGGTTAAATTGAATGTTGAGCAGTCGGCTGCAACAAGTACTACGGTCGCCCAGGTTGGTTGTTATGGAGGTATTGCGGGCTATCTCACATACTACGTGAATTCGGCAAACAAAGAGCTCATCACATACTCGACAGTAAAGAACTGTACCAACCAGGGTGCAATCACCATCGACGAGAAGGTTTGGGGCGAAGGCAAGAGTATGATTTCGCACTTCGTAGGTGGCATTGTGGCATTCAACTCTAAGAATAATGTCATTGGCGGTGAGATTTCGAACTGCGTAAACGATGCCCCTATTTCGCTCAACAACCCTGCTAACTACGGTGCAAGTGGTGAGTATACAATGGTCGGAGGTATCGTTGGTTATGCTCAGATTTTGGATGCCGAGGGGTTGCCTTTGTTCCACGTCTCTGACTGTGTCAACACCAAGAATGGTAAGATTACCATTTCAGGTAAGGGTACAAGCACATATGTAGCGGGTATCGGAGGTTATGTATACAACTGCGATTGGAAAAATGTTACAAACTACGCAGATCTCGATTGCTCGGCTATTCTTTCAGGCCACTTCTACATTGCGGGTGCTCTCTCTTCGCCAGGTTTGAATGAGGACTCCGCCAAGCACACCTACAAGGGCGACAACATCAACAACTATGGTAAAGTCAAAGTAACCGGTGCGGGTGGTACATTCTATGTTGGAGGTCTACTCGCTCGTGCTTCGCAGGGTGCGGTATCGAACTCGAACAACTACGGTGAGGTTTACGTTAAGCCTACCGACGCAGCCTCTATCTCAAACGTGATTATTGGAGGTTTCGAGGCTGTAGGTGTGGGTGATGGCGATGCTGGTTCGCTCACCAACTGCCACAACCACGCTCCGGTATACATCGAGATTAACGACGCTGCAAAGATTGGTCAGTTCCTCGCAGCGGGCTTCTCGGCTTACAGCCACCGCTCGTGGGATAATTGCTCGAACGAAAAGGGAGCGTCTTTGACTATCAAGGGCTCGATGAATCTCACAAAGAACAATGTTTTGGAGGATACAACAACCGATAGCCATTATGCAATTGGCTCGATGTGTGGTTACAAAGCAACCAAGGCTATCGCCAACAGCTCGAACTACGCTGATGTCAATATCGATGTTAAGTGGACTTCGGGCGCAAATGCCGAGGGTGCAGCCATAACCCCATTCGTCCAGATTGGAGGTTTCTTCGGTCGTACACACCAGAATATTCCTGACAACTGCCGCAACTACGGTACTTTGACCGTTGGTGGTAGCTCGAATGAATCGGCTATCAATATGGCTATCGGAGGTTTGTCAGGTAGCAACATCTACACTTGTACAAAATGGAACAACGATTGCGATGTATACATCTCGGGTAGCCACCACAACCTCTACGCAGGTGGTTGCGTCGGCTATAGCCACGGTTACAAGGGTGCTCCTATGAACAACGCTGTCAACAATGGTAAGTTGTACGTCGGTGTTGACAAGGATGGTCGCGTTGTTGCAACAACCTTCACACTCGGCCCTAAGATTGGTGGAATCATCGGTTACACACTCAGCGCAATGACCGATTGTACCAACGAGGGCGAGATTCGCTACTATGCTAACCGTGCCGCATCGGCAAGCGGTACTCTCCACGTCGGAGGCATCTGTGGTTATGCCCAGGCTGAGGGTAGCAAGGCTTGTAACACAACTCTTACCCGAGTTACCAACAATGGTAAGATTACCATCGAGGGTGGCAATGGTGCTTGCGAGGTTTGGGCCGGCGGTATCAACGGCTATCTCTACGGAAAGGGTACTCAGACCGGCATCGTAAACAACGGTGAGCTCACACTCAATATGGACAACACTTGTACAGGTCACTTCAAGGTTGGTGGTATCTCGGGCGGTATCCGTAATGCTGTTTCTGACTCGGAGAACAACGGTAAGATCAACATCTTGGGTAACACAGGTAAGACTATCTACCTCGCCGGTATCGTAGCAAACGCAAATGGCTATCACCGTACAAACCTTACCAATAATGGTGATATCTACGTTGATGCGAATATCAAGTACGACTGCTTCATCGGCGGTATCACCTACGATGCAGCAAATGGTAACCCAATCAGATATACCAACTGTCACAACACCGGAGACATCACCGTTTCGGACAATACCTACGTGAAAAGCGGTCTTGCAATCGGAGGTATCGTCGGTAAGTACGCTACAGCGAACGAGAAGAAGATCTTTATCGGCTGTTCGAATAGCGGAAATATCTACTCGGGTGCAAAGACCGAGAATGCAGCACACATCGGTGGATTTATGGGTTATGCAAGTGCAGGAATCGTAATTCTCCAGGATGGTTTCGTCAATAGCGGTAACATCACACACGGAGGCTCTACCAATGGTGCCGATGCTATCAACCTGGGAGGTGTGTTCGGATATATCACTGCTGCACCTCTCTCGTATGAGTCGTCTACAACTACAGGCGAGGGCGATGATGCTGTCACAACTACTACAACCGTATCTTGGACAGGTAACATCGTAAATACAGGAACTATCACAGGCGCAGGTAAGTCGGGTGGCGGTAAGTGCCGTTTCGGTGGTATCGTGGGCTTGTGCCAGCAGTCACTCGTAGGTACTGCCAAGTATATCAACACCGGAAACATCGTCTTCACAGGTACAGCAGGCTCAAAGAATGGTGTTGCAGGTACAGGTTGGATTGGCGGTATCGTAGGTTTATCGGAGAATGCGACTATCGACAACGCTGAGGTACACTGCTCGATTCAGATTGGCGAGTCGAAAAACTACGGTTTCATCACTGGTGCTGATCGTTCGACTACGGTTCTTGCTACAAATTGCAAGATTGGCGGTGCAACACTTGGCGAGTGGGATGACGAGGATCAGGTATACGAGGAGACCAAGATCAACTCGTCGAACTACCATAACTTCATCTATGGTAGTGGCAAGAATACCGACTGGACAGGCACCGACAACTACGACGGTTGTAGCTATATCTCGGTAGCACCAACACTTTAATAAACCCCTAAAAACGGAACGATTATGAAAAACTACTCAAAACCGGAATTTCAGATTTTCGAGATCGTAGCCGAGAAGGGCTATGGTGACAGTGTAGGTTTGCCAGGCTTCGGCACAGAACAAGACGAACTAACATACTAACTTTATTAACTAAAAATGAAAACAATAACTAGATTCTTATTGGCAGTTGTGGCCGTGGTAGCCTTTTCGTGTACTACCGACACAACCCAGGACCTCGGTGTTGGTTTGGGCAACAACGGTGGTCTTACAGAGATTACCCTCTCGCTTGAGGCTTCGCGTACTCAGCTTGGCGAGAAAGCGGGAGATTTGTACCCACTCCAGTGGAGCGAGGGCGACAAGATCTCGGTCAATGGCGTAGAGTCGAATGCACTCTCGGCTGAGGATGTTGGAAAGACTACTGCTACATTCTCGGTGGCAGGTACCCCTGCAAAGCCTTACTGCATCGCCTACCCTGCAGCCCCTGCAGGTCAGGTGCTCTTTGCCGACAAGCAGGCTCACACCTCGAACACAACCTTCGCAAGTGGCGTGGCTACAATGTATGCCTACGCAGAGGATGGTTTCGGCGTATCGCTCAACCACCTCACAGGTGTCTTGAAGATTGGCGTTGTAGGTTCTGCAAAGTTGGTGCTTGCGCATATCTCGAATGCCAACCGCAAGCCTATTGCAGGTGCTTTCAATTTCGACTTTGAGAAGGGCGAGGCTACTGCAACAGCATCGTCGAAGGAGCTTATCGAGTATTCGTTTGGTGAGGGCGTTCAGCTCTCGAGCGAGCCTACCTACATCCACGCAGTAGTTCCTGCCGGCGAGTACGACGAGTTGTATGTAACCTTGTACGACGCTGAGGGTGGCGTAATGTATGCAACCGTTAAGACAAACGAGGAGAAACCATTGGCAGCAGGTAAGGTGCGTGAGTTCTCGAACTCGATTAACTACACTCCGGATGCTTCTGTTTTCGTTGTTCGCGATGTTGCTTCGTTGAGAGCATTTGCCGATCAGGCAGCAACCTTGGATAAGGATGTATTGTTCGTTGCTGATGTGGATATGACAGGTGAGGAGTGGACTCCGATTGATGGCTATGCGGGCATTGTTCGCGGTAATGGTTACGCCATCAAGGGTTTGACCGCTCCGTTGTTCCACATCACAAACGCTTCGATCAAGGGCTTGCACCTGAAAGATGTAAATATCGTAACCAACGATGTTGTTGTTATGGGTGCTTTGGTTTGTAACGCAACTGCAACCGAGACTATTAAGCCTGTTATCGAGAACTGCTCGGTGAGCGGTTCGTTCACAGTGGAGAACAAGACCTACGCTCCAACCACAAAGGATCTCAAGACTGCATTGTTCTATGGTGGTTTAGTTGGTATCAGCAACGGTGTAGATCTCAAGGATTGCGTAAACTACGCATCTATCACTGTCAAGCAGTCTATCGCATCGAACTGCACCACATCGTCACTCTGCTATCCAAGCGGTGTTGTTGGTAAGCTTGATATATACCTCGGTGAGTCGACCAAAGTTTACGCAAACATCGACGGTTGCATCAATCGTGGTCCAATCCTTATCAACGACACCACACAGCCGGAAGGTGCAGGTCAGGTGGCCTATTGGATGGGTGGCGTAGTGAGCTATGTAACCGCCCACAACACCGTTGAGGGCTATATCGCAAACTGTAAGAACGATGCCCCTATCACCATCACCGAGATCAACAACTTCTCTGGTCAGTATAGCCAGATTGGTGGTGTAATCGGTATTGTAGCATACCAGGCAAGCAACCTCTACGAGATCACAAATGTCGAGAACACCGAGAATGGTGATATCCTCGTTACAGGAAAGGGTAATTATTTGTACATCGGAGGTGTTGCGGGCTACAACTATAACTGCGCTCACAAGGATATCGTAAACCGTGGTGATATGACAATCAATGCCGAGTTCACGGACTTGCTCTTTGTAGCAGGATGTCTTGCATCGCCAGGTTTGAATGACACCGATGGAAAGCACCACTTTACCGCTGAGAATGTCACCAACTACGCTCCGGTATCAATCAACGGACACAGTGCTACCATCTACCTCGCTGGTGTATTGGGTCGTAGCTCACAGGGCGATCTCACAAATGTTTGCAACTACGGACCTGTATCGCTCGTTGCAAAGTCGGATAGTATGAACAAGATTCTTATGGGTGGTGTAGAGGCTGTAGGTATTGGTGATGGCGATGCCGGACTTATGACCAACTGCCACAACTACGGAACAGTTACCGCTAATATCGAGAGTCAGAATGTCGCGCAGCTCCTCATCTCAGGATTCTCGGGATACTGCCACCACAAATGCGATGGCTGTAGCAATGCAAAGGAGGGAGCAGTAACTGTTAGTGGTAGTATCAAAGCGACAACAAAGGGCCTTTTGGAGGATACCACAACCGACTCATATTACGGTATTGCTGGTTTCTCGGGCTACAAGGCTGCGACCGGTATGCTCAATAGTGCAAACTATGCCGATGTCTATGTTGATCTCATTTGGTCGTCAGACGCAGGTGATGCCACCAAGTTGCCAACCACCGATGTAACTGCCGCATCGCACGGCGCTCCGATTGCCTCGATTGCCGGACTTAACGGTCGCTCGAATGGTACTGTAAGTGATACTTGTCACCAGTACGGTAATGTAATTGTGAAGGGTAATTCGGAGAACTACCACGGTATTCTGAATGTCGCTGGAGTTACAGGTCTCAACCCTTACGCAACTGACGGTTACAACAACGATGGTAACATCTATGTCTCGGGTAATCACGGTTCACTCTTCATTGGAGGTTTGCAGGGCTATGTTCACTCATTCAAGGGCAATAACGACCAGAAGAATGGTGTGAATCGCGGTAACATCTTTGTCGGCTACGACGAGAATGAGAATGCAGTAGCAACCACGCTTGTGAAATCTCCAAAGATTGGTGGTCTTGTAGGTTGGACACTCAACCACCTTATCGATGCTACCAACTACGGTAATATCAAGATTAATGTCATTTCGACCAGCACCGATGCCGAGATCTATGTCAGCGGTGGCGTTGCATACGCACAGAAGGTCGGCTCGGCTGCAATCGGAAACGACTTCCTCAACTTGACCAACCACGGTGACATCACCATCGAAGGAACCACAGGAACAAAGGCGTGGAATATCGGTGGCGTTTTGGGTTATGCCTACAACAAAAGCACCCAGAAGAACCTCGAAAACAATGGCGACATTTTGGTTAACTTCACCCAAGTCGGCACAGCACACGTTCGCGTAGGAGGTATTGCACACGGTATCCGTCGAGCAATCGACGGTGCTGTCAACAACGGTAATATTACCGTCAAGGGTAAAGTTGGTGCCGTAGATTCAGCTAATAAACGAGTTGGTTCGCTCTATATTGGTGGAATTATCGCAACTCCTAACGGCTACAATCGTAGTAATATGACCAATAATGGTAATATCTTGGTTGATGCAACCATTTCGGTAGACTTATTTATCGGAGGTATGTGCTACGATGCAGCAAACGGAAATAAGACAAAGCACCTGAACTGCCACAACACCGGCGACATCGAAGTTACAAGCAATACTACGGTTAAAGGTGGTATCGGAATCGGAGGTTTGATTGGTAAGTATCCTACCGGCGGTGAGACGAAGATTTTTGACGGTTGTAGCAACTCGGGTAATATCACTGTGGCTGCATTCAGCTCAGGTGGTCAAAATATCGGTGGTTTGATGGGCTATTTGAGTTACTCGGACGATAAGGCTGCAATTATTGTTATCCAGAACGGATTTGTTAATACAGGTAATATCACCCACTCAGGCCGCACCGATGGTGCCGACAATATCCATGTAGCAGGCATCTTGGGATATTGTAGCAAAGGATCCTTCATGGTTGATGGCGTAGCTTGGAGTGGCGATGTTGTAAATAAGGGTAAGATTACCGCTTCGGGAAAATCGATTGGCGGACGCTACCGCGTAGCAGGTATGATTGGCTATTCGACTTGCAGCCTTCCTGCTGAGGCTCGTTTTATCAATCTCGGAGAGATAGAGTTCACCGGTGATGCAGGTATTAAAAATGGTGTTCCGGGCATCTCGTATGTCGGCGGTATTTTGGGAGAGTCGGTTGATGCAGGCGTAACCAACGCTGAGTCATATTGCACCATCACTGCACAGAATGTAGACTATATGGGCTTCATTGTCGGAACACCGCGTAGCACTACCGTTGTTGCATCGAATTGCAAGGTCGGTGGTAAAACACTTGGCGAATGGGACGAGGAGGATCAGGTCTACGATGAGACAAAACTCACTTCGGCGAACTACCATAACTTCATCTATGGTAGTGGTAAGGACACCGATTGGACAGGCACCGACAACTACGATGGATGTACACTCCTCACCTCTGCTCCAACATTTGAATAACCTCTAAAAAGTTACGACTATGAATAACTATCAAAAACCTGAATTTTATGTTTTCGACATCGTAGCCGAAAGAGGCTATGGCGATAGCGTCGGTCTGCCGGGCTTCGGCACGGAAAATGACGAACTTATTTACTAAGAAAATGCGGGGCGATGAGCCTCGCATTTTCTTGTGGTGGGGGCGATATAAATTAAAAATTAAGAATTAAAAATTAAAAATTATTTTTTAAGGGCAAGTAAGGGCCAGTAAGGGTAGTTAAGGGTAGTTAAGGGTGATTAATGTTTTTTTTCTTTTGCTTGTAGCGCTCCCTTAATAGCCCTTAATAGCCTTTAACAACCTTTAATCTCGTTGCGCCGTGATGCCCCTCGGAGTTTCCGACAACCCTCTGCCTCCCGCGCATCCTATCAAGCACCGCAGGTGCGAATCCTATCAAATCCTAT
>JAFVOR010000085.1 GCA_017505725.1 Alistipes sp. | reverse complement strand
CAGGTCTACACGATACTGATGATAGACTCGAACAGATGGGTATCGAGCGTACCGAACGAGCAATCCGTCAGGCGCAAGTAGTGCTCTATATAACAGAACCTTCACAAGAAAAATTTGAACTTCCGCCTCTTACCGATGAACAGACATTGTTGTTGGTTGTCAATAAGATGGATACCTCATCGGTGCGAGATGTTGAGGGCGCAATCTATATATCGGCTCGCGAGGGCGAGGGCGTAGATGAATTGCGTAAAGCTTTGCGTGCAACAGTTGATACCGAGGGATTATATAGAGGCGAAGTTGTGGTGTCGAATATGCGCCATTTCGAGGCCCTGAACCGTGCACATTATGATATTGGTAAAGCATTGCAAGCTATGCGTAGTGACATATCGGAAGAGCTATTAGCTGAGGATATTCGCTCGGCAATTAACGCCTTAGCCGAAATTACAGGTCGCATAACGAGCGATGATGTGTTAAAGAGAGTGTTTGCCCAATTTTGCATTGGTAAATAGTTGATGGACAAATAAATAGGCAGGTTTGATACCTGCCTATTTCTGTTATAGCCGTTGATAAACCCTCTCGCCGAAAAGATGCTCTATTGCATCTTCCAAATCGAAGTGCGAGGTGCAACCCCTATATCGGGAGCAAATTTCGAATAAGGAGTTCCCTAATTTGAGTACAAAGATACAAGTGCGTTTTGAAAATTTTTGTCACAGAATCAAAGATTTGTTACCTTTTCCAAAAAAAGCGTATCCAACCTACGCAGGTGGATACGCCCTCTCTATAATCTGATATCAATTACTTAGCGTAACTTACTGCGCGAGTCTCACGGATTACGGTAATCTTAACTTGTCCAGGGTAGGTCATCTCATCCTGAATCTTCTTTGCAATATCGTGCGATAGGCTCTCGCTTTCGGCATCAGAGAGTTTGTCTGCTCCCACGATTACACGAAGTTCACGACCTGCCTGAATAGCGTAAGTCTTAACAACACCAGGGTAGGAGAGTGCGATACCCTCCATCTCCTTCAATCGCTTGATGTACGACTCGATAACCTCGCGACGAGCGCCCGGACGAGCACCCGAAATAGCATCGCAGACCTGAATGATAGGTGCAATCATCGAGGTCATTTCAGCCTCGTCATGGTGAGCACCGATAGCGTTGCAAACATCTGCTTTCTCCTTGTACTTCTCGGCGAGGTTCATACCGATAATTGCGTGTGGCAACTCCGGCTCATCATCAGGCACCTTACCCACATCGTGCAACAATCCTGCGCGGCGTGCAGTCTTGGGGTTGAGTCCCAACTCTGCCGCCATAATACCAGCCAAGTTTGCAGTCTCGCGTGCGTGCTGCAAGAGGTTCTGACCATATGACGAACGATACTTCATCTTACCGATAAGACGGATAAGCTCTGGGTGCAAACCGTGAATACCGAGGTCGATAGCGGTACGCTTACCTACCTCGACAATCTCCTCCTCGATCTGCTTCTTAACCTTGGCAACGACCTCCTCAATGCGTGCAGGGTGGATACGACCATCGGTTACGAGCTGATGCAAAGCCAAACGGGCAATCTCGCGACGCACTGGATCAAAGCAGCTGAGTATGATAGCCTCAGGGGTGTCATCGACGATAATCTCGACACCTGTAGCAGCCTCCAAAGCGCGGATGTTACGACCCTCACGACCGATGATGCGTCCCTTCACCTCGTCGGACTCGATATTGAACACGGTAACAGCGTTCTCTATGGCAGTCTCGGTTGCTACACGCTGAATCGAAGCTACGATAATGCGCTTAGCCTCCTTGGTTGCGGTAAGCTTAGCCTCCTCGATTGTCTCGTTGATATAGGCAGCGGCCTCGCTCTTAGCCTCGTCCTTCATATTCTCGATGAGAATGTTCTTTGCCTCCTCCGAGCTGAGTCCCGAAAGCTGCTCGAGACGGGCATTCTGCTCGCTCATAAGCTGTGCCAACTGCGCCTTGCGCTCCTCGAGAGATTGAAGCTGACCCTCCATCTTCTCCTTGAGGCGGTCATTGTCGGCAATCTTGCGCTCGAGGTCCCGACTCTGATTCTGCAACTGATTCTCGAGATTCTTGGCACGCTGCTCACTCTGATTGAGCTTCTGGTTGCGCTCGTTGACGTGGCGATCGTGCTCGCTCTTGAGCTGCATAAAGCGCTCCTTCGCCTGCAACTCCTTCTCTTTCTTAAGCATTTCGCCATCGTGCTCCGCCTTATCGATGATAGCCTTGGCACGGAGTTTAGCTCCGTAGTATGCAGCACCACCTCCGATAACGGCAGCAATAATTGCCGCGATAGCGATGATAATTGTTTGTCCCATAGTGTTTAAGTTTCTAGTCTATTAAGTGTAAAAAAATGTGTCGTTATAAAAAAACGCACGGAAATTCCCCTACTATGTTTGACGAATACCGAGAAATCGTCATTTATGGGGCTCCCCAAATTTCGCAATCTTCCACCGGTGCCGAAGCACTCACCCTTACGGGCTACAAGGCCTGATTTTGATAACGGTGTACACCCCAATGTAAAAAGTGTTCAGTTTCGCAAAGTAATAAAAGGAATTCCGCGCGGGTCATATCCTGCCCCTTTCGAGGGGCAAAATCTATCAAATTCGCTTGTATTTCATCAGAACGATTGTCGCCTTTTCGCCAATGGCAACTTTTTGGTCGAGTCTACTTCTCGAGGTGTTTGGATAGGCTCTCCGAGAGCTCCTTCAGAGCCAACAAATCACCATCCTCCACACCGCTTTTGCGCTCGAGTCGAATGTTCTCCATCATAATCTTGATGGCCACTATTGCCAAGTAGTCCTGCACATTGAAGCCATCAACACGCATCTGCTGAGCCTTCACCAACTCGTTGTTGACCTCGCGGGCCGCCAAACGATATATCTCCTCGTTGCGAGCATCGATGGTCATATTGTAGGGATTGCCGGCAATATTCAACTTTATGTTCAACTTCTTCTCGCTCATAGCCACAAAATCTTATATTCGATTCGAAACCATCTCGATGCACATATCAACCTCCCGCAATAATTGGTTGATTTGCGCACGCGCAGCCGCCTTGTTCGATGCCGAACATCCCGCCATAGCCTCGTTGAGCGAAGCCTTGGCCGCCTGCGCCTTGGAGTTTCGCAACTGCTCCTGCAAGGCACGAATCTTTGCACTCTGCTCGGCACGCTCCTCACGAAGCGCAGCAATCTCTGCCATTGCATCGTCGTGCAATTGCATCAAACGCTTCACATCAGCAGTCAAAGTTGCAATAATCGCCTTGCTATCCATAACGCCTGTCCCGGTCCAAATCAATATACTGCACAAATATACAAATTATATTTGGAATCTCAAAATATATGGACAAAATATCACACATTGCACCAACCGACCGAGTGTTCGGTAGCGACCAGTAGCAAAAGTGCATTTTTTTATGAAAAAAATTGCAATAAAATTTGGAAATTACCCCTCCTCTCTATTATCTTTGCATAGTGCATTGACTACCAATGCGTTTCGGGCGCGACACAAAAGCACCCCAAATGAGCAGACATATTTATTCACTTCTTAAAATAGATGCGTATGAAAAGATTTAGATTTTTCGCCATTTTGGCGATTGTATCGATGTTGGCAACATCGTGCGAGATGTTCGGCGAGAACGGTCTCCTGGGCAACAAGAAGGCCCGCTTTGTCGCACACACCGAGAGTCAGGTCCGCACCACTATGGGCGAAGGTCACACCGTACTCTGGAGCGAGGGCGATGCTATTGCCATTATAGGCGTATCGGAAGACCACAACGATGCCGACATTGCGGCATTCCTGCTTACAGAGGGCGCAGGAACAACATCGGGCGTATTTGAGGGCGACCTCAAGCAGAAGTACGAGAACTACTACGCCTACTACCCTGCCGAGAGAATCGAGAATGGCTACACCGGAGGACAGTTCGTCGTCTCATACCCATCCGACGACGCTGTCTACACCGAGCAGAACTTTGTGGATAGGGCAAACCCTATGATTGCCTATGGCAACGAGAAGGATGGTCTGCACTTCAAGAATCTGTGCGGTATTCTCGAGTTGAAGCTCACAGGCTCGGGCGAGGTGACACACATCTCCGTCGAGTCGGGACACAACGACCCTTACATCTCTGGAAGCTTCATAGTCAATGCTCCAACCTGCGAGACATTCCCAACCGATCAATCTACAAGACACATCACAGCCTCGCTTGTGCAGCCAATCACCCTTTCGCAGTGGCAGAGCCGCTCTATCTACGCAATCTTGCCTCCGGGCGAGTATAACGACTTGCGCATCACCACCTATGACAACTTGGGCAATGCCACCACACGCTTGGCCAAGAACACCATCAAGGTTGAGCGCTCGGTGATCACTCCTGTATCGGAGTTCGACCACGAGACTGTCGAGGTGCCACATATCAGCGTAGCCATTATCGAGGAGCAGAGCAACTTCGCTACTACAGCCTACCGCGCAACTCTGAACAACCTCGCAGCGGGTGCTTCGCGCGTGTTGTTGTCGGAGAATGGCTACAACGAATATATAGCGCAGGGACTCACCGACATTCAGATTATTGAGAAGGGTGGCTCAGCAATCGCTCAGTCGGGTACCTATCGTGTAAATACCGAGAACTTTATCGGTCAGAAGCTCGTATTCCTCTTTGCACCTTACGATGAGCAAGGCAACTGGGGCGCAGTGCAGAAGCTGAATGTCACAGTCAAGAGTGTGCCTATCGACCCATCCTACTCGATCTCGGTAAAGGGCACTCCTGTAGTCACAAGCAACAGTCTCGAAATCTACTTCGACGCCGCACCTGCCGAGGGCGCATTCCGTGGTTATATCGTTGACAATGCCACTTTGGCAGACTGGAACGCAAACAACTACGAGCTTTGCACCGCAAAGTTGTACGATATCGAGTTGCCATACGGAGGTAGCGAGGTTCACCTCATTCGCACACAACTCACACCTGACACTGAGTATACCCTGCTCTATCGTGTGACAAGTGGCGTGAGCGATGGCATTGCCCAGGACACCCATACTGCATACTCCGAGTATAAGACCTACACCTTCAAGACCGAGGCATACGAGCTCTCGAATGCAACCGTCGACCTCACAATTAAGGAGGTTAAGGATTGGAGCATCACCGTAGGTCTTGCCGGCTCGAATGCCAGCAAGTACAAGCTCTACGCATCGCCTGGCGAGTGGGGAACGGATACGGATATCGAGAACACTCTCGACATCAATGGTATCGAGGTCTCGGGCACAGCAACTGAGCACACATTCGGAGGTCTCACCGAGGGTACTACCTATTATATATATGCTATTGCATACGACGCATCGGGTGCATATGGTCAGCACAGCGTAGTTACAGTAACCACCAATCCTACCATCACACCTGAGCCTAACAGCGAGTACGACAAGTTTATCGGCACCTACACCTTCACCTCGAACTCCACTGGTGCTGGCGAGGGTCGCACCGTGACCATCTCGAAGGGCATCGAGGGCAAGACATTCAATGTGAAGGGACTGTTGAATCCGGTCTTCATCTCCGAGCAGTATGGCGTTGTTGACGACACTCTCGTAGCACGCTTCTTCGACGGTATGATCCACCTGGGCGGCACTGCAATTGCCGACAAGGGTACTACACTCCCTTGCGACTACCTCTATGCAAGCATCTTCTCTGCGGCCGGTTTTTATTGGCCTGGACAGAGCATTTCGAGCCTCTATAACGATGGCACACTCATCTTTGCAAACATCAGCGACCCACAGTTTACTGGTCTCATCTTCTACCTTGGAAATTCCTTGAGTGAAAACCAGCAGAATCTGGATTACTATACCGACCTCGTGCTCATCAAGCAGGGCGAGGGTGGCAGCAACACAAGGGGTAACTCCACCGAGAGCTTCCAGCTCAACAACAGCGTGGTTGATGCCGGCTGGAGATAATCGCCGAATCGAACTTTGACCAGAGGGTGTCCAATAAATTTCGGACACCCTCATTTTTTTGCATAAATCTTTGCTCGTTTGGAATGAAATTTCTAATTTTGTAATTGAAAATGACTGAATTATGGGGTTATACCCCCTCCTCCTACAACCATAGGGGGGGGGTATTTGCTTGATTATCAGTGAGTTAGAGAAGTAGGGGCAATAGGGTCGTTAAGGGCGTTAGCGGGTGCAAAGCGAGCATAGCGGCGCCAACAAGTTGGCTTTATGGCGACGGAGGTAAACCTCCTTTATGGCGACGCAGTTCAAGAACTGCTTTATGGCGCGCCAGTGAAGGCTGAAAGCCTGACGCCACAGAACACCGAAGGTGTGACGCCATAGAGAGCATTTATGCCCGACGCCACAAATTGCCAATGGCTAAAAAAAACAGAAACACACTTTTTACTTAACAAATTTTATAAACTCTAATTAACAACACTATGAAAAAACTTTTCCTAGTTTTGGCTGCAGCCTTTG
>JAFVOR010000084.1 GCA_017505725.1 Alistipes sp. | reverse complement strand
GGTGTGGGGTGGGTAACACACTACTCAACACAAAGAGAAGGAGAGGCTATCTGCTGTGTCAATAAAATTTAAGCCCCCTCACAAGAGGAGGATTTAGGTGTGTGGGGTGGGTAACACACTGCTCAACACAATAATAGGAGGCCTTATAGCCTCCTATTAAAATAAGTCCCCCTCACAGGAGGGGGATTTAGGGGGTGGGTAACACACTACTCAACACAAAGAGAGGAAAGCTTTCGCTTTCCTCTCTTTGTGTTGAGCTGCCGGGACTCGAACCCAGAACGACAGAACCAAAATCTGCTGTGTTACCATTACACCACAGCTCAATCCGATGCTCGTAAGCGGTGGCAAAGGTAATACTTTTTTCTGAATTAACAACAATTTTTAATTCTTAATTCTCAATTTTTAATTTAATATCCGCATTAGAAGTCGTAGCCGACAATAGACGAAGCATACTGGTTCCAACCCGAAGCCGTCTTATATGCCTCTACCGAATTGCGTGGCACATAAATTTTTCTTCCCGAAGCGTTGTTGTAGATAAATGTATTATTTCCTGCCGTTGGGGGCGTTATAGCCTTGCAATATACACTTTCCAGACTAGCGCAATCTTCGAATGCAGAACCTCCAATCCATGTAACGCTATCAGGAATTGTTACACTTGTCAGGCTCCTGCAAAAACGGAATGCACAAACTCCAATAGAAGTGACGCTATCTGGAATTGTAATACTTGTCAGCGAGGTGCAAAAATAGAATGCAAACTCTCCAATTGAAGTGATACCATTTGGAATAGTATATTCTGTTAATCCTGCAGGAGCAAAAGAGTTTAGCACGCCATCGATAACCAAACAACGATTATCCGCAGAAGCAAACTTTCCATAGAAGGCTTTTAGACTACTACATCTATAAAATACGCTCTGTCCAATCGAAGTGACGCTATCAGGAATTGTGACACTTGTCAGAGAGGTGCAATAAGAGAATGCATCAGTTCCAATCGAAGTAACGCTGTCAGGAATTGTGACACTTGCCAGAGAGGTGCAATCTTTGAATGCATCAGTTCCAATCGAAGTAACGCTATCAGGAATTGTGACACTTGTCAGAGAGGAGCAATAAGAGAATGCATCAGTTCCAATAAATCGAGTACCGGGCTTAATGGTGTATAATGTGCGAGTTTCATCCACGGCCGCCACCAAATATGTATCAGCATAGCGTATGCCATCTATTATAGGTAGCGCGGTGCAACCTAAGAATGCATATTCTCCAATCGAAGTAACGCTATCAGGAATTGTGACACTTGTCAGCGAGGTGCAATCTTCGAATGCACTCTCTCCAATCGAAGTAACGCTATCAGGAATTTTAACTTTCCACAAAGCAGTACAACCTTCAAATGCGTTTGCTGGTATTTTGGTAATTCCTGTAAAGTGCTTTAACTCAGTAAATGCGATGATATTTTTGTTCTCACTAAACACATCACCAATATCTGTTACCGCTGCTGCCTCTGCATAGGAGAGTTCGCCATCGTTGTTGGTGTCCCATTTTTTGCAACAGATTGCCTTTGCTTGCAAGTCCTCAAATTGGATATTCTCCTTGTCGTGCTTTGGCAAAGTAATCATTGTTCCGTCTGCCAAGTTGAAATAGACATATTCGTCATCTTGTGTTACGCTCTTGAAGATGCTGTCGCTGTCTTCGCCATTTTCTCCGTTAACACCATCATTTCCCGTTGCCTTGCCAAGTTGTACCCAAGTTGCGCCATTGTCATACGACACATACCAATAGTCGTTCTCGATTTTGAGTTGTGGAGTTACGCCATTTTTGCCGTCTGCTCCGTCTTTGCCATCAGTTCCGCTTGTTCCGTCTTGTCCATCCTTACCATCTGCACCGTCAGTACCGACTGCCTTAATCTTGTTTCCCTTTCCGTCGAGCAACCACTCGCCATCAAGAGTCCAATAATAGATATTGTCGGTGTCCTTCATCACGCCAATCTGCGGAGTATAACCGTCTTTGCCATCTTCTCCGTGATAGATTGTAATGGTATCGCTCTTGCCAAACGAAATAGTGTAACCGATAACCTCGCCATTGCTACGCACCTCCGAAACATTGGTTACATAGTCACGCTTTTCGAGCGCATTAACAAGAGTCTGCAACGCCTCAATGTTGGTATTCATCTGCTTGCACAACTCTTCGAGGGCAGAGATACGCTGTTCGTGGTCACGAATGGACTCTTCCATCTCTCCGAACTTATCCCAAATGTCGGAGTCATCAAATTGACACGATGTAAATGCCAAAGTCGTTGCAAGAACGGCTGAAAGTAAAAATCGTTTCATAGTAATTTGTTTTTTAGTTTAACAATAAGTTTCTCTAATTCAAATTACTATCCGCCTCGCGATAGTGGGTTACTATAAAAAAAGAAAGTGTGAGGCAGTTCGTTTATCCGACGATAGGCATTTGGCGTGGCCCAAGAGCAAATAAACAATACCTCACACCGAATGGTATATGTAGAAAATGATATACCAAATGCGGTGTAGAGTGCTGTTGCTTATCCTTGCTCTTTGTAAAATCGCCAAATTTTATCGTCAAGGTTAGCGAAACACTTTCACTAATAATATGTCTGCAATCCAGCGGACTGCGTTACAAAAATAGAAACTTTTTCTGAAAAGTGCAAAAAATCAAAACAAATCGTCATTGCGAGAGCCGATAGGCTCGTGGCAATCTCCCGCTTTTAATTTTAATAACAATAATGGAGATTGCCGCAGTCGCTTTGCTCCTTCGCAATGACGATATATATAAGCCAATGGCCAATGGCTAAAAGCTAATAGCTTATAAATTTCGCAAGGTTGAAAAAATGTTAATAAATGTGGTTAATTATACCTTCTATTAGAATAGAATTTCGTAACTTTACACCGCAAATGTGAATACTCAAAAATCCAAATATAAAATGAAAAAGGTAGATGTAGTACTCGGACTCCAGTGGGGTGACGAGGGTAAAGGCAAGGTTGTTGATGTATTGACTCCTAATTATCAGGCTATTGCACGTTTTCAGGGTGGTCCAAACGCAGGTCACTCGTTGAAGTTCGAGGGCAAGAGTTTTGTTTTGCACACTGTTCCTTCGGGTATTTTCCGTGATGAGGCAATGAACATCATCGGTAACGGTGTGGTTATCGATCCTGTGATTCTCGCCGAGGAGATTGCCGACATCGAGAAGATGGGCGTGGATGTAGCAAAGCATATGGTTATCTCGAAGCGTGCTCACCTTATCCTCCCAACTCACCGTATGCTCGACGCAGCAAGCGAGGCTGCAAAGGGTAAGACCAAGATCGGTTCGACATTGAAGGGTATCGGTCCTACTTATATGGATAAGACAGGTCGCAATGGTTTGCGTGTAGGTGATATATTGATGCCTGACTTCATCGAGCGTTACAACACTTTGAAGGCAAAGCACGAGGAGATGCTCCGTCAGTATGCTTACACCTACGACATCACCGCATACGAGCAGGAGTGGTTCAAGGGTATCGAGGCTATGCGTAAGTTCCAATTCGTGGATAGCGAGCAGATGGTAAACGAGGCTCTCAAGAACGATACTTCTATCTTGGCAGAGGGTGCACAGGGTTCGTTACTCGATATCGACTTCGGTACCTACCCATATGTAACATCGTCGAACACCCTTTGCTCGGGTGTATGTAGCGGTCTGGGCGTTGCTCCAACTCGCATCGGTAATGTTTACGGTATCTTCAAGGCATACTGTACTCGCGTAGGTAGCGGTCCATTCCCAACAGAGTTGTTCGATACTACAGGCGAGACCTTGCGCCAGATCGGTAACGAGTTTGGTGCAACCACAGGTCGCCCTCGTCGTTGCGGCTGGTTGGACTTGGTTGCTCTCAAGTACACTGTGATGATGAACGGTGTTACTGAGTTGATTATGATGAAGAGCGATGTCTTGAACGAGTTCCCTACAATCAAGGTTGCTGTAGGTTATGAGTTGGATGGCAAGCAGCTCGACTACTTCCCATACGAGTGCACTGACGACATTGTACCTATCTACAAGGAGTTCAAGGGTTGGAACTGCGACATCTGCAATGTTCGCAATTATGAGGATTTCCCGGTAGAGTTCAAGGAGTATGTTGAGTTTATCGAGAAGGAGACAGGCGTGCCTGTTAAGATTATCTCGGTAGGACCGGATCGTGCTGAGACAATTGTTCGATAACACCTTAATAATATAAAGAGATGAAGATAGGAACTCCGCTTACGAAGGTTGCGAAGCGTGCCCTTTTGTGTGGCTCGGGAGAGTTGGGCAAGGAGGTTGCGCTTGAGCTCCAGCGATATGGGGTAGAGGTTATCGCCCTCGATCGCTATGAAAATGCCCCTGCGATGCAGGTTGCGCATCGAAGTCACGTGCTCTCGATGCTCGATGGTGAGCGTCTGCGCGAAATTATCGAGACGGAGAAACCTGATGTCATCATCCCAGAGGTGGAGGCTATTGCTACACCTGTGCTTGTTGAGCTCGAGAAACAGGGCTATCGTGTTGCACCCACTGCGAATGCAGTGTGGCTTACGATGAATCGCGAGGGTATCCGTCGCTTGGCTGCCGAGGAGTGTGGCCTGAAGACTGCAAATTATCGCTTTGCCGACACTCGCGAGGAGTTCGAAAGCGCTGTGGCAGAGATTGGTATCCCTTGTGTGGTAAAGCCAATTATGAGCTCATCGGGACACGGTCAGTCGACCATCAAAAAGGCGGAGGATATCGACCGTGCTTGGCATATCGCCCAGGAGGGTGGTCGCGCGGGAGCTGGTCGAGTAATCGTGGAGAGTTTTGTCGATTTCGACTACGAAATCACACTCTTGACGGTGCGTCATATTGGTGGTACAACACTGCTCGAGCCTATCGGTCACCATCAGGTTGATGGCGATTACCGTGAGTCGTGGCAGCCGCAGCCAATGAGCGAAAGCGCATATGCGAAAGCGCAAGAGGTGGCGCGTACAATCACCGATGCCTTAGGCGGTTACGGAATCTTTGGTGTCGAGATGTTTATCAAGGGTGACGAGGTTATCTTCAGCGAGGTTTCGCCTCGCCCGCACGACACCGGAATGGTAACTATGGCATCGCAAGATCTCTCGGAATTTGCACTCCACGCTCGCGCCGTTTTGGGCTTGCCTATCCCTGCAGTTCGCTTTATTGCACCAAGTGCATCGAAGGCGATTGTTGTGGAGGGTGATACCGACAAGGTGGAGTTTGAGAATATCGAGAAGGTGCTCGAGGAGGAGGGTGTACAGATTCGCCTCTTCGGAAAACCTGAGGTTGTGGGCCACCGTCGTTTCGGCGTGATATTGGCAACCGGTACCTCGATTGAGGATGCTTTGGCAAAGGCCGAGAGGGCCTATGCTAAGCTCGGCGTGAAAATTTTGCCGAGATAGAGTGAATTTTCCAGGAATTTACTTTGTAAATTAACGCAAAGATTGTATCTTTGCACAAAATAAACGATAGGGTAATGAAGCGAATTGCATTGCTTGGTATAAAAGCTTGCCCAACAAAGGGCTACGAGAGCGCACAAGCCGCCCCGCAGCCACTGTTGTCAATTTCGCGCTATTGCTATTCTATCACTGTTTTGACACATTAACTGTTAACGGGCGACCTGTTTGGTCGCCTGTTTTTGTAATTATAGGTTTGAATGAGCAGAAATATGTTGATAATCAAGGGCGGAACTATCGTTGCCGAGGGTCGGAGCTTTGTGGCTGACATCCTTGTTGCTGATGGTAAGATTGCCGAGATTGGCAACTCCATCGTGGCAGACGAGGCAACTGAGGTATTCGATGCAAGCGGTTGCATAGTGACATATGGACTTGCGGATGTGCACGTTCATCTGCGTGAGCCGGGCTATTCTGCAAAGGAGACAATCACGACCGGAACGAAGGCTGCTGCGCGTGGTGGTGTAACCACCGTATGCTCGATGCCAAACCTTCTGCCTGCGCCTGATGCTCCCGAGACTATCGCTATCGAGCAGCAGATGATTGATGAACAGGCGGTAATTGAGGTACGCCCATTCGCTACAATCTCGAAGGGTCGCGAAAGACGAGAACTGGCCGATATCGAGGCATTGCGTGACCTTTCGGTAGGTTATTCGGATGATGGTAATGGCATTCAGACCGAGGGTTTGATGCGCGAGGCGATGAAGCGCATTGCGGCAGTTGATGGTATCATTGCGGCACATTGCGAGGATGATTCGTTGCTTCACGCAGGCTATATCCACGACGGAGAGTATGCTCGTCAGCACGGACATAAGGGTATCTGCTCGGAGAGTGAGTGGGGCCCTATCAAGCGCGATGTTGTACTAGCCGAAGAGGAGAAGTGCCGCTACCACGTATGTCACATCTCGACCAAGGAGAGTGTCGCAATTATTCGTGAGGCGAAGAGCCGATATGAACATATCTCGTGCGAAACAGCTCCTCACTACCTTGTCTTGTGCGATGCCGACCTCAAGGAGGAGGGACGCTTCAAGATGAATCCTCCGTTGCGAGCAGCAGAGGATAGAGCTGCCCTTATCGAGGGTATCAAGGATGGAACTATCGAGGTTATCGCCACTGACCACGCACCGCACACCGCTGAGGAGAAGTCGCGCGGATTGAAGGGTAGTGCAATGGGTATCGTGGGTATTGAGACCTCGTTTGCTATATGCTACACACACCTTGTCCGCAAGGGTGTGGTTTCAATCGAAAAGTTGATTGCGCTGATGTCGGAGAATCCTCGTCGCATATTCCGCTTGGGCGGTGCGATGCGTGTAGGAGAGAGAGCCGATATCGCAGTGTTCGACATTGCAAACCCATATAAGATTGACCCTGCGGAGTTCGTCTCGATGGGTAAGGCTACGCCATTCGAGGGTGAGGAGGTCTACGGACGCTCTGTTTTGACACTCTTCGGCGGTGAGCAAGTTTGGAAGGAAAACAAATAACAACAAAATAATAGAACAATGAAACAACCCAACAAAAAATTAGTTTTGGAGAGCGGTCAGGAGTTCTATGGCTACGGTTTCGGCGCCGACAAAGTGGCGGTATGCGACATCGTATTCAACACCTCAATGGCCGGATATCAGGAGATTCTGTCGAATCCAGCCTGCACCAATCAGATTGTGGTGATGACCTATCCAACAATTGGTAACTACGGTATTACCGATGAGGATTTCGAGGCACGCGATCTCTCGATTGGTGGTCTGGTAGTTCGTGAAGAGTGTATGACACCAAGCAACTTCCGCTACACAAAGACCATCTCCGAGTTGATGGAGGAGGATTCAATTCCGGGTATTAGTGGTCTCGACACCCGTATGCTCACTCGTATCATCCGCGACTCGAAGAGCTGTCGTGCGGCCATCGTTCCAGCCGAGATGTCGAAGGAGGAGGCTCTTGAACTTATCGCCTCGACACCGATAGTTCACAACGCAGTTGAGCAGGTAAGCTGCAAGAAGCGTTGGTATTCGCGCACTCCAAACCATCGTTTCGATGTTGTCTTGGTAGACTGCGGCGCAAAGTTGAACCTGGTGCGTATGCTCAACAAGCGTGGTTGCAATGTGGTGATTGTACCTTTCAATACCTCTGCAGAGGAGATTTTGGCATTCAATCCACACGGAGTACTTGTATCGAACGGTCCGGGTGCACCGGCAGATGTTCCTGTAGTGGTGGAACTTATCAAGCAGTTGCGTGGCAAGTTGCCTATCTTTGGCGTAGGTCTTGGTCATCAGTTGCTTGCCTTGGCTTATGGCGCGAATGTAGCAACCATCGATGGCGTTCACCGTGGTGGTGGTCATCCAGTTCGCAACCTCGCAAGTGGCAAGATTGAGATTACCTCGCAGGGCTCGCTCTATTTCGTGGATGAGAAGTCGTTGGAGGCAACTCCGCTTGCAGTAACTCACCGCAGCGTAATCGATAACACCGTGGAGGGTATCGAGTGCCCTACCGAGCGAGTATTCTCGGTGCAGTACAATCCGGAGTCGGCTCCGGGTGCGCAGGATAGCGCATATCTTTTCGATAAGTTTATTAATTTGATGGAGGAGAATCACAATGCCTAAGAGAACAGATATAAAGAAGGTAATGGTTATCGGCTCGGGTCCAATCGTTATTGGTCAGGCAGCCGAGTTTGACTACGCAGGTACACAGGCGTGTCTTGCACTCAAGGAGGAGGGATACGAGGTTATCCTCGTGAACTCAAACCCTGCAACCATTATGACCGATACATTTATTGCCGATAAGGTCTATATGGAGCCTTTGAAGCTGGAGTATGTAGCAAAGATTATTCGCTACGAGCGTCCTGACGCTATCGTTCCTGGCTTGGGCGGTCAGACCGGTTTGAATCTCGCTGTGCAGTTGGCCAAGAAGGGTATCTTGGAGGAGTGCGGTGTCGAGATTTTGGGTACATCATTCGAGAGCATCGAGCAGGCCGAGGATAGAGAGTTGTTCAAGCAGCTCTGTATCGATTTGGGCGAGCCGGTTTTGCCATCGGAGGTTGTCAATACAGTTGAGGAGGGTGTCGAGGTTGCCAAGCAGATTGGTTATCCGTTGGTGCTCCGTCCTGCCTTCACACTTGGTGGAACAGGTGGTGGATTTGTCGACAATGAGGAGGAGTTGCGTGAGTTGATGCGTAACGCTTTGGCACTCTCGCCTGTACATCAGGTGTTGGTCGAGAAGAGCATCAAGGGCTACAAGGAGATCGAGTATGAGGTAATGCGCGACAAGAACGACACCGCAATTACCATCTGTAATATGGAGAATGTCGACCCTGTAGGTGTTCACACAGGTGACTCTATTGTGGTTGCACCTTGCCAGACATTGACCGACAAGGAGGCGCAGATGCTCCGTACCAGCGCACTCAAGATTATTCGTGCCTTGAAGATTGAGGGTGGTTGCAATGTGCAGTTCGCACTCGACCCGCTCTCGTTCAAATACTATATCATCGAGGTAAATCCTCGAGTATCGCGTTCGTCGGCTTTGGCTTCGAAGGCGAGTGGCTTCCCTATCGCTCGTGTAACAGCGAAGGTGGCTATAGGTATGACTCTCGACGAGATTATGCTCTCGAATGGTCCTGCTTGCTCGGAGCCAGCTTTGGACTATATCGTGACCAAGGTAGCTCGTTTCCCATTCGATAAGTTTAGCGAGGCGTCGAACGAACTCGGTACACAGATGAAGGCTACGGGTGAGGTTATGAGCATCGGTCGTACTATCGAGGAGAGCTTGCTCAAGGCAGTTCGCTCGCTCGAGACCGGCGTATGTCACCTCTACCACAAGAAGTTCGACAATATGGCTACTGCAGACATCTTGCAGTATATCACTCGCGCAACCGATGACCGTCTCTACGCTATTGCCGAGTTGTTGCGTCGTGGTGTTGACCGTTCGCTCATCTACGACCGCACCAAGATTGATATGTTCTTCCTGAAGAAGATTGACAATATCGTAAACTTCGAGCGTGAGGTTAAGGCTCACAAGGGCGACCGTGAGGTGTTGCTCGAGGCAAAGCGCATCGGATTTGGCGATAAGTTTATTGGTCAGTTGTGGGGTATGACCGAGTCGGAGGTGTTCGAGTTGCGTCAGGAGCTCAATATCAAGCCTGTATACAAGACTATCGATACTTGTGCAGGTGAGTATTCGGGCTATGTTCCTTACTTCTATTCGACCTACGAGCAGGAGAACGAGTCTATCGTAAGCGATCGCAAAAAGATAGTTGTACTCGGTTCGGGTCCTATCCGTATCGGTCAGGGTGTTGAGTTCGACTATACAACTGTACACGCTATTTGGACTATCCGCGAGGCGGGCTACGAGGCTATCATCATCAATAATAACCCTGAGACTGTCTCGACCGACTTTACCATCTCGGATAAGTTGTATTTCGAGCCGCTCACAGTGGAGAATGTGATGAATATCATCCGTATGGAGCAGCCTGATGGCGTTATCGTAACTCTCGGTGGCCAGACCGCTATCAACCTCGCAAAGCCACTCGAGAAGATGGGAGTAAAGGTTGTAGGTACAGGTATCGAGGCTATCGATAGAGCCGAGGATAGAAAGCTCTTCGAGGCTATTATGCGCGAGGTGGGCATTCCTCAGCCAAAGGCGAAGGCTGTGACCGATATCGAAGAGGGTGTCGAGGCTGCAGCAAATATCGGTTACCCTGTATTGGTACGCCCAAGCTTCGTGTTGGGTGGTCGTGCAATGCAGATTGTTGGTAACGAGCAGGCATTGCGCCACTACTTGCACAACGCAGTAGAGGTGAACGAGGATTCGCCAGTTTTGGTAGACAAGTACATTATGGGTAAGGAGGCCGAGGTTGATGCTATCTGCGATGCCGAGGGTAATGTATTCATCCCTGGTATTATGGAGCACGTGGAGCACACCGGTGTCCACTCCGGTGACTCTATCAGCGTCTATCCTTCGTTCTCGTTGAGCCAGAAGGTTAAGGATTTGATGATTGACTATACCATCCGTCTTGGTCGCGCTATCGGTATCGTTGGTCTCTACAATATTCAGTTTATTGTTGATTCAGAGGATAAGGTCTATGTAATTGAGGTCAACCCTCGTTCTTCGCGTACAGTACCATTCCTCTCCAAGTCGACAAATGTGCCTATGGCGAAGATTGCTACTCGCGTAATGTTGGGCGAGACATTGCCATCGCAAGGCATCACCGAGGTCTATGGCAAGGAGCGCAAGCGTCACTTTGTGAAGGCTCCGGCATTCTCGTTCGCAAAGATCAAGGGTGTCGATTCGTACCTCTCGCCAGAGATGAAGTCTACAGGTGAGGCTATCGGTTACGACGATTCGCTTACCCGCGCTTTGTACAAGTCGTTGCAGGCTTCGGGTATGACCGTAGTAAACTATGGTACCGTATTCCTCACAATTGCCGACAAGGACAAGGAGGCCGCATTGCCACTTATCCGTCGCTTCTACAACCTCGGCTTCAACCTGGAGGCTACCGAGGGTACAGCGTCGTTCTTGCGTGAGCACGGTCTTCGCACCCGTATGTTGCGCAAGATTTCGGAGGGTAGCAATGATATACCAAAGTCGTTGGCTAAGGGTCACGTAAGCTATGTGATCAACACAATCGATGTAAATCAGCACAATACCCGTCTCGATGGTTACGAGATTCGTAATGCGGCTGTCGAGAACAATGTCTCGATCATCACTGCACTCGAGACCGTAAGTGCACTGCTCGATGTTTTGGAGGAGATTACACTCGGTGTTTCAACTATCGATGCAGAGTATAGAACAAAATAGGTTATGCAGAGAGTAGTACTAACCGTAACAAAGAACGAGGCCATGACACCTCTCATCTACGAGATGCATCTCGCAGGTGATGTGTCGGGGGTTACTCATGCCGGACAATTTGTGGAGATTGCGCTCGACGGACTCTATCTGCGTCGACCTATCTCGGTATGCAACTACGAGGAGGGCGAGCTTACTATTATATATAAGGTAGTGGGTAAAGGCACCGATTTGATGTCGCAGATGGCAGAGGGTACACAGCTCGATGTATTGACAGGCCTTGGCAACGGATTCGACACCGAGCACAACTGCGAGAGACCACTGCTCGTAGGTGGTGGAGTGGGTGTTCCGCCTCTCTATCGCTTGACACGCGACTTGATTGCACACGGCAAGGAGGTTACCGTAGTGCTTGGCTTCAATACCGAGGCAGAGATATTCTATGCCGAGAAGTTTGAGGCTTTGGGCGCGAAGGTTATCGTAGCGACAGCTGATGGCTCGCAGGGCATCAAGGGCTTTGTCACCGATGCTATCCGTGAGAGTGGAGTAGAGGCCGATTATTTCTATTCGTGTGGACCATTGCCGATGTTGAAGGCTCTCTGCAACTCGCTCGATATTGATGGTGAAGTGTCACTCGAGGAGCGTATGGGCTGTGGCTTTGGCATCTGTATGGGTTGCTCGATTCACACTACAAAGGGTGCAAAGCGTGTCTGCAAAGATGGTCCTGTATTCAAAAAGGAGGAGGTAATATGGTAAGAGATCTTTCGGTTGAGTTGTGTGGCGTTGCGCTTGACAACCCCGTTGTTCCTGCAAGTGGAACATTCGGATTCGGCAAGGAGATGGCCGAGATTTACGATATCAATATACTTGGTTCTATCTCATTCAAGGGTACTACACGCGATGCTCGTTTCGGCAATCCGACACCTCGTATTGCAGAGTGTCCGTCGGGACTTATCAACTCGGTAGGTTTGCAAAACCCAGGTGTTGATGCAGTCATTTCACACGAATTGCCGGAGCTTCGCAAGATTTTCCGCAAGCCAATCATTGCCAACATCAGTGGCTTCTCCATCGAGGAGTATGTTGAGTGTTGTCAGAAGTTGGACAAGGAGGAGCAGGTGGCAATCTTAGAGGTTAATATCTCTTGCCCAAATGTCCATAACGGAGGTATGGCATTCGGCACTTCGCCCGAGTCGGCTGCTGCGGTAACAAAGGCTGTAAAAGCGGTTACTACAAAACCTGTATTTATCAAACTCTCGCCAAATGTGACCGATATTGTGGCCATTGCAAAGGCGTGCGAAGAGGCTGGTGCTGACGGTATTACGCTTATCAATACGATGCTCGGTATGCGTATCGATATCGCTCGCAGAAAGCCTGTTATTGCCAACAAGATGGGCGGTTTTTCGGGTGCAGCGATATTCCCAATTGCTGTGCGTATGGTCTATCAGGTGGCACACGCAGTGAAGATTCCGGTTATCGGTTGTGGTGGCGTTGCCACGGCAGAGGATGTCGTCGAGATGATGATGGCCGGTGCAACTGCAGTACAGGTGGGCGCAGAGAATCTGCGTAACCCTTATGCGTGCAAGGAGATTATCGAGGAGTTGCCATTTGTGATGGAGCGACTCGGCATCGAAAAATTAAGTGATATAATTGGTATAATCGAATAAAAGATAATAAGCTATATGGCAAAAGATGTAATTATTGCCTGCGATTTCAGCAGCAAGGAGCAGACACTTTCGTTTTTGGATAAGTTCACAGGCCGTAAGCCCTTCGTGAAGATTGGTATGGAGCTCTTCTATGCAGAGGGACCTGCAATCGTGCGCGAGATCAAGGAGCGTGGACACAAGATATTCCTCGATTTGAAGTTGCACGACATTCCAAACACCGTTCGCAAGGCTATGAGCGTACTCTCACGCCTCGATGTTGATATGTGCAATGTTCACGCAGCAGGTACTGTAGATATGATGCGTGCCGGCTTGGAGGGTTTGACTCGCGAGGATGGTACTCGTCCGTTGTTGATTGCCGTAACTCAGCTCACCTCGACAAGCCAGGAGCGTATGCAGAAGGAGTTGCTCATCGATGCAACTATCAACGACTGCATCGCAAAGTATGCCGAGAATGCCAAAGAGGCAGGTTTGGACGGAGTAGTATGCTCGCCACTCGAGGCTTCCCTTGTGAAGGAGCACTGCGGTAAGGAGTTCTTTACCATCACTCCGGGCGTTCGCTTTGCCGATAGCTCGAAGGATGATCAGGTGCGCATTATGACTCCTGCCCAGGCTCGAGAGATTGGTTCGGACTACATCGTTGTAGGTCGTCCTATTACAGCTGCTGCAGACCCTGTAGCTGCATACGAGCGTTGCTGTAAGGAGTTTCTTGGAGAGTAAATTTAGAATTTAGAATGCAGAATGCAGAATGCAAAATTAGGTTAAAAACGATATTATAAACAATAATAAAAGCTAACGGCCAATGGCCAATGGCTAAAAGTCCCCAAATTACTACTATGGAAAAGAAAATTGCAAAGGAGTTACTTTCGATTAACGCAGTATTTTTGCGTCCCGAGCAGCCATTCACTTGGGCAAGTGGCATCAAGAGCCCAATATATTGCGACAACCGCCTCATTTTGACCGCACCACGCGTTCGTGAGCAGGTCGAGGCCGGCTTGGCAGAGTTGGTTAAGAAGCACTTCCCTGAGTGCGAGGTTTTGATGGGTACATCTACAGCCGGTATTGCTCACGCAGCTATCGTGGCTACGATTTTGGACTTGCCAATGGGCTATGTTCGTAGCGGCGCGAAGGATCACGGTCGTGCAAACCGCATCGAGGGTAAGCTTGAGAAGGGTCAGAAGGTTGTAGTTGTCGAGGATTTGATCTCGACAGGTGGCTCTTGCATCGAGGTTGTTGACGCATTGCGCGAGGCTGGTGCAGATGTTTTGGGTATCGTCAGCATCTTCACCTACGGAATGAAGCGTGGTGTGGAGCGCATCGAGGCTGCAAACACCGTAAACTACTCGTTGTCGAATCTCGACGCACTCGTAGAGGTGGCTGCCGAGGAGGGTTATATCGCACCAGAGTGGAAGGAGCGCATCCTTGCATTCCGCAACAACCCAAGCGACGAGAGTTGGATTAAATAGAATGCAAAATGCAGAATGCAGAATGCAAAATGCAGAACCGACGCTGCGGAGCGAGAGCAGAGGGCAAACTTGTTTGCACTATGCCGAGCCGCGAGGAGGAAAAGCCTGCAGAGCAGGGTTAATGCAAAATGCACAATTTAGAATGCAAAATGCAAAATGCAAAATTCAGAATTAAAACTAATTCTCAATTCTTAATTTTTAATTTTTAATTCTTAATTTCAAATGAGACATTTGACTGATCCTACCGACCTTACACGCAAGGAGACCGATGATATTGTGGCGTTGGCATTGGACATTATTGCCAATCGCGAGAAGTATAGCGAGGTGTGCAAGGGCAAGAAGTTGGCAACACTTTTCTACGAGCCAAGTACCCGTACACGCTTGAGCTTCACCGCTGCTATGATGGAGTTAGGCGGTAATGTGCTGGGCTTCTCGGATGCAAATTCATCGTCGGTGAGCAAGGGGGAGACCGTAGAGGACACCGTGCGTGTGGTGGGTTGTTTTGCCGATATTATCGCTATGCGTCACCATATCGAGGGCGCACCGCTCGACGCATCGCAGGTGTCGCGAGTGCCTATCATCAATGCAGGTGATGGTGCTCACGCTCACCCAACACAGACCTTGACCGACCTCTTGACAATCACTCGCGAGTTGGGTCACCTCGATAACCTCACAATCGGTTTCTGCGGTGACTTGCTCTATGGTCGCACTGTTCACTCGCTTATCAAGGCGTTGTCGCGCTACGAGGGTACAAAGATTGTTCTTATTGCCCCTGATTCGTTGCGCTTGCCTGACTATATCAAGCACGACATCTGCGACAAGAATGGCATCGAGTACCGCGAGGTATCGACCCTCGAGGAGGTGATGGGCGAGTTGGATATCCTCTATATGACCCGTGTTCAGCAGGAGCGTTTCTCGGATAAAGCCGAGTATGAGCGTGTGAAGGATTGCTACATCCTCGACACCGAGAAGATGGCGTTGGCAAAGGAGAAGATGGCTGTATTGCACCCACTTCCACGCGTCAACGAGATCACAAAGGAGGTTGATGCAGACCCTCGTGCTGCCTACTTCCGCCAGGTGGAGAATGGTAAGTTCGTGCGTAAGGCGTTGATATACACACTGCTCAAGTGGGCCGAGGAGGGCAAGGAGTCGCTCCACAACCACGAGGCTGCAGAGGTCGAGGGTTTGGTTTGCCCGAACAAGAAGTGTATCTGCAATAACGAGCCTGTGGAGTATAAGTTCCAATTGACAGATGGTGGCGTATATCGTTGCCTCTATTGTTCGACTAAAGCAGAATAGGAGATGAAGAGAATATTTTTGACAATAGCCACACTTTTGTGTGGCGTTGTCGCAATAGCACAAAGCGTAACTTCGCCGGATGGCAACCTCGTTGCCACATTCCGTCTTGCCGATGGGGGAGTGCCTACCTACACTTTGACATACAAAGGTAAGGAGGTTGTTAAGCCATCGCGACTCGGTTTCGAGTTTGTGGATAACGCCTACAAGACTCACGGAACATATTGTAATGTTCCCGAGCGTCCGATCTACTCGATGCGTGAGGGCTTCTCAATGGTTGGCACCGAGAAGGGCTCGTTTGATGAGACTTGGACTCCTGTGTGGGGTGAGAATGCGAAGATTCGCAACCACTACAACGAGTTGCTCGTTAAGTTGTGTCGCGATGAGCGTGGATTCCTGGTTAATATCCGTTTTCGTATCTACGACGATGGCCTGGGCTTCCGCTATGAGTTCCCGCAGCAGAAATCGAAGAAATTAGCCTATTTCGTAATCAAGGAGGAGTATACCGAGTTTGCAATGACGGGCGACCATATGGCATACTGGATTCCTGGTTGTTACGAGACGCAGGAGTATGAGTATGCTGCATCGCGTATGAGCGAGATTCGCAATCGTATGCCTGAGGTTAGCGCAAATGTGGGTACAGCATCCGTTAAGGTATTCTCGCCTACCGGAGTGCAGACCTCGTTGCAGTTGCGTTCGGATGATGGTCTCTACATCAACCTCCACGAGGCGGCATTGGTTGACTATTCGTGTATGCACCTCAATCTCAACGACAAGACCAATGTCTTTACCTCGCACCTTACACCCGATGCCTATGGCTATAAGGGTTGGTTGCAGGCACCTTGTAACTCACCTTGGCGTACAATTGAGGTGGCCGACTCGGCGTGTCGTATCCTTGCATCGAACCTCACGCTTAACCTCAATGAGCCTTGCGCTTTGGAGGATACATCGTGGATTAAGCCTGTAAAGTATATAGGCATTTGGTGGGAGTTGATGCTCGGCAAGAGCAGCTGGAACTATACCAAAGGCTTCAATGGCGTGAAACTTGGTGAGAGCGACTACACAAAGGTTACGCCACAACCAAATCACGGTGCGAATAATGAGAATGTGAAGCGTTATATCGACTTTGCTGCCGAGCACGGATTCGACCAGGTGTTGGTCGAGGGCTGGAATATCGGTTGGGAGGATTGGTTTGGATGCAAGAAGGATTATGTGTTCGATTTCCAAACTCCATATCCCGATTTCGATATCAAGTCTCTGAACGAGTATGCCCACTCGAAGGGTGTGCGACTGATGATGCACCACGAGACATCGTCGTCGATTCGCAACTACGAGCGTCATTTGGAGGCTGCCTACTCGCTGATGAATAAGTATGGCTATGTGTCGGTCAAGAGCGGCTATGTAGGCGATATATATCCGCTTGGTGATCACCACTTTAGTCAGTCGATGATCAACCACTACCTCTACGCCGTAAAGGAGGCTGCCAAGCACAAGATTATGGTCAACGCTCACGAGGCAGTCCGTCCTACGGGCTTGTGTCGTACCTATCCAAACCTCATTGGTAACGAGGCTTGTCGTGGCACAGAGTACTACACCAATGCCTCGTCAGGCATCAAGCCTCACCACGCTACAATTATGCCATTCACTCGTTTGAAGGGCGGTCCGGTCGATTACACTCCGGGTATCGTGAATCTCAAATTTGCAGAGCAGAGCCCAAGCAAAAAGAAACAGAAGCGTTGTGTGATGACGACCCTCTGCAATCAGCTGGGACTCTATCTTACGATGTACTCGCCACTGCAGATGGCAGCCGATTTGCCTGAGAACTATGAGAAGCAACCTGCCGCATTCCAATTTATCAAGGATGTGGCGGTGGATTGGGACGAGAGCCGCTACCTCGCTGCTGAACCTGGCGACTATATCGTTGTAGCACGCAAGGCTAAAGGTACGGGCAATTGGTTTGTGGGCGGTATCAGCGACGAGAATGCTCGCGAGATACCTATCTCGTTCGACTTCCTCGACAAGGGCAAGAAGTACGAGGCTACAATCTATGCCGACGGTAAGGATGCGCACTATATGGACAATCCGCACTCCTATACTGTTACCAAAAAGACCGTAACCGCCAAGTCGAAGATGACTCTGCGCCTCGCTTGCGGCGGCGGAGTAGCGATCTCCTTAAAGGAACTTTAAGAATGCAAAATGCAAAACCGACGCTGCGGAGCGAGAGCAGAGGGCAAACTTGTTTGCACTATGCCGAGCCGCGAGGAGGAAAAGCCTGCGAAGCAGGGTTAATGCAGAATTGAGGATTAACGGCTAGTAAAGGTTATTAAGGGCTATTAAGGGTAGTTAAGGGTGATTAATGTTTTTTTTCTTTTGCTTGTAGCGCACCCCTAACGACCCTAACGACTCTAACGACCCTAATAAACTTGCGCCTTGACTAGGGCGGGAGTTCCTGCAACCCTCAGCCTCCCGCGCATCCTATCAAGCACCGCAGGTGCGAATCCTATCTAATCCTATCAAATCCTATAATCGTTGCGCCTTGACCACTGTGGTCAAGGCGCAAGTATTACTGGGGATTACTGGGGGCGCTCACTGCGTTCGCTTACTGGGGTGCGCTTTCTGCTTTCCCTTACTTTCCCTTACTAGCCCTTTATTTTCAACTCTCCACTCTCAACTCTCAACTTTTTTTCGTATCTTTGTGCCAAAGATTGAAAACTATGGCGAGAAAACGAGGACCACACCCATTTATTGAGGGGTTGGAGATTACGACTTTGGCAGCCGAGGGTAAGGCTATGGGACACCACGAGGGCGTGGTGGTATTTGTGCCGATGACCGTGCCGGGCGATATTGTTGATGTGCAGATTACAAAGCAGCATCGTCGCTTTATGGAGGGCAGGGTAGTGAACTTTGTTCGCAAATCGGAGAAGCGTTGCGAGCCTGTCTGCAAGCACTTTGGCGTTTGCGGAGGTTGCAAGTGGCAGAATCTCCCGTACCAGACACAGCTCGACTACAAGACACAGCAGGTGTGCGACCAGCTTGTCCGCATCGGCAAGCTCGAGATTCCCGAGGTGCGCCCGTGCTTGGGCTCGGAGCAGCAGCTCTACTACCGCAACAAGATAGAGTACACATTTGCTGACCGTCGCTGGCTCACCTACGAGGAGATTGCCGAGGCGGGCGATATTGCACCGCAGCCTGCGCTCGGTTTCCACATCCCGAATATGTTCGACAAGATTCTCGACATCGAGGAGTGCCACCTTCAGGCATCGCCATCGAACGAGATTCGCAACTTCATTAAGCAGTTCTGCATCGAGCAGGGCTACTCGTTCCACAATGCTCGTGCCCACGAAGGCTTGATGCGTGGAATGATTCTCCGCACCGCATCGACGGGCGACATTATGCTCTCGGTCATCTTCAATGAGTACGACCAAGAGAAGATTTCGAAGTTGTTAGACGCTGTGTTAGAGCGTTTTCCACAGATTACCTCGACCATTTTCTTCGTAAACGAGAAGTGGAACGACTCGACTGGTGACTTGACTCCGATGTGCTACGCAGGCAAGGATCACATTATGGAGGAGATGGAGGGCTTGCAGTTCAAGGTCGGCCCAAAATCGTTCTATCAGACCAACTCCAAGCAGGCATACGAACTCTACAAGGTGACACGCGAGTTTGCCGAGTTGAAGGAGGATGATACCCTCTATGACCTCTACACGGGTACGGGAACAATCGCAAACTTCTGCGCAAAGCGTTGCAAGAAGGTGGTTGGCATCGAGTATGTGCCCGAGGCTATCGAGGATGCAAAGGTCAATTCGCAGATTAACGGCATCGAGAATACCGTATTCTATGCGGGCGATATGAAGAGGGTGCTGAGCAACGATTTCATCGCCAAGAATGGTCGCCCCGATGTGATTATCCTTGACCCTCCACGCGCTGGAGTCGATGAGCCTGTTATTGATGTTATCCTGAACGCAGCACCCGAGCGTATTGTCTATGTAAGTTGCAACCCTGCAACTCAGGCTCGCGATTTAGCCCTAATGAGCAAGATGTATCGCATTGTGGCGGTGCAGCCTGTAGATATGTTCCCGCACACTCACCACGTTGAAAATGTCGTAAAACTCGAGAGACGATGAGAAAGGTTATAGCATCTATATTTGCGCTATGCAGCACCGTTATGGCGTGCACGACAAGTGGCGGCGAGAAGCCTTTTGAGCCACATATTGAGATATCCACCAAGTCGATAGACTTCGATGCAAAGGGCGGCGTAAAGGAGATTCAGATTATATCGAATTTCGACTATGTGATTCTACCGAATGCCAACTGGCTCACAGCGGAGAAGGGTGAGAACTTTATGGTGAAGGTGAAGGCCGAAAGCTCGAATGCAACAGAGAGTCGTAGTGCAAAAATCTATATTACGAGCAACCACTATGGCATTACAGAGACGATTGTTGTCTCGCAAGGGGCTTATGTTCCGACATTCGACACGAGTGGTTGGGCCGAGATGCCTTCGATGCCCGAGAATGCTAATTTGGAGTATTGCCACCACGATAAGTTGCCATCTAACAACAAGTTACGCAACTACTCATTCTGCTTCGACAAGGAGAAACATTGCGCCTTGTGGGTGGCATATCCACTCCACGAGTGCTATATCGAGGGCAGAGGTAAGCGCACCGACGCTTGGAACTACGATCCTTGTTGCGTGGAGGATGTGTATGAGCCTAATCTGCGCAACTCGTACTACTCGCAGGGGGGCGGCACAAACACCCATTCGCGAGGTCATCAACTTCCATCGGCAGACCGTTTGGCTTCGAACGAGGACAATGCCACAACGTTCTACTACACGAATATGACGCCTCAGTTGCAGGCTCTCAATGGTGGCGCTTGGGCCTCACTCGAGGGCAATATCACCAATAAATGGATATGCTCCGATACGCTCTACGTGGTTACAGGTGCACACTTTGCTCCAGGTGTTAGTTATGACTATGCGTGGGATAATAAGGGTAGTGGCAAGGCGTGCGCGGTGCCAACACACTACTACAAGGTTATCCTTCGCACCAAGAAGGGCAATAGCGGCAAGTGGGTAGGCAACTGCTCGGCAAGCGAGTTGCAGTGCGTAGGCTTCTGGTTCGACCACAAAGACAACGCTTCACGACAGACTATGACGGTGGCAGAGATAGAGCGCAAGACTGGCTTCACCTTCTTCCCGAATGTGAAGAATGCTCCGAAATCAACCTACACCCCTTCGGATTGGCAATAAGACAAATAGAGCGGAGAATCTCTCCGCTCTATCTATTTATATCCTCTATTATCTTATTAGAGGTGACTTGCAAGAATGTGGGCCTTACCCTCAATTACAACCTCGTTTGCAATGGCAGGTATGAGCATAACCTCGCCAGTGCGAAGAGTCTCGCTCGTCTCGCCATCAAGAGAGACCTTTGTTTCGCCCTCGATGCACATATAGATGGTGAACGAATCGCGCTTGCAGTAGTCCAACTCGGCCACGCCATCCACGACAAGCATATCGGTTGTAAAGAACTCGCAATCAACGATATTGACCTCTTTATTTGCAGTAGCAGTGTAGGTGCGACGACACTCCTCGACACCCGACTCGAAGTCGATAGCATCAACAGCCAATGCAGTGTGCAATTCGCGCGATTTACCCTCGCTATCTACTCTGTTCCAGTCGAAGATGCGGTAGGTGATGTCCGATGTCTGCTGAATCTCGATTACATTCAAGCCCTTTGCCAAAGCGTGAACTGTGCCTGCCGGGATGAAGAATACATCGCCCTTCTTTACGGGAACAGACTGCAAGATGTCCGCTACTGTGCCCTCGGCAACTGCGCGGATATACTCCTCGCGAGTGATATTCTTATTCTTGAAACCGAGATAAATTACTGCTCCCTCCTCGGCATCGGCAATATACCACATCTCGGTCTTGCCAAACGAGCCGTGACGCTCTTCAGCCAACTCATCGTTGGGGTGCACCTGCACCGAGAGGGTGTCGTTGCAATCCAAGTTCTTGATCAAGAGCGGGAAGTCCAGACCGAACTGCTCGAATACCTTCTCGCCGACAATCTCGCCCATATAGACCTCGATAATCTCCTGAAGGTTGTTGCCCTTGAGGAATCCGTTTGCTACCTTCGAAATCGAGCCCTTCACGCCCGAAATATCCCAGCTCTCGCCATAGACTTTCGTCTTGTCGATGGTACGAGGGTAGAGTCCCTTCTTGATCTCGAGCAGACGCTGTCCGCCCCAAATATTCTCCTTGAGTTGTGGTTTGAATTTAATCGGATACATAGCCTGTTACTTAATTTTGCGACAAAGATACGAAAAATGCCCGATTCGACGAGTAAAGAGATAAAAATTTACTATCTTGTTATAGAATTGAGGTTGCTAATTGCTTTTTTTGTAATAAAGACAAAAAACAAATTTCAAAAAAAATACTCTCCAAGCTGTGGTATGAGAAATGGGGCGAGTGGCTTAAACATAGAACGCTCGACAAAAAGACAGGTAAGAAATCATTCACTCACAAAAGAGTGAGAAGAGCTTATTTCTCTATGAAACGACATATGCGATGGCTATGGCTTAGGTTAGCTTTATAGTGCTTGGGGCGGGCTTGCGAATATACCAGAAGCTGATGAGTTCGTCGTAATTGGCTAATGAAACACAATGGTGTCAATTGATAAATATTGCCAACAACTCTCCAATTTGTAAATAACAAAGTTTTGTTTCAATATTGTTTTTTTAGAAAGATTGGCGGAACTTTGCACTAAGAAAAATCGTTCTTTTATACCTTAATTCATAGAGCAACAGCAAAAAATGTCAGCAAAATGGCACAATCTGCGAAAAAGTTTGCTAACTTTGTAGCAACATATTACGCGGAAAGTGTAAGTTTATTCTCAGATTACGAATGTAGGAAGTTCGATTAGACAAGAGAATGAGCGGACATCTTCCTGCGTCATACCCTCTGGTATGGCGTGGGGCTGTTGCTTATTTTATTGTCGAGGTCATCCTACAACCTGTAATCTTAAAATAAGTTTTCAGCACCACGCTTTCTATTTGTGCAAACAATTAACATACCACTATCGAGGTGCGGATAATTTTGGGCAAGAATATAAACTCGAAATATATATGCTTATGAAACAAACTTACATTTCACCTGACTTGCAGCAATGTCTCGTTGCCTGCGAGCGGGGATTTTCGTTATCAACCCCCATCGTTGATTGGGGCAACGGCGAAAATGTTGAAGGAGAAATTTAATAATCAATAAACATAAATTCAACTATGATGAAAAAGTTACTCAACTTTTCGGTAATGGCGACACTGCTTGCGATGACGGGTTGCGTTGCTCCCGATATCGATTTGCAGACACCAAATCCCGATGTCGAAGGTTTGCACAAGGTGCAAATTGAAAACAACATCGACCAGCACGATGACACCCGTGTCGATGACAGTGGCTTCTGCGCAGGCGATGCAGTAGGTATCTACCTCGTAAACTACGAGGGTGAACAGCCAGGAAACCTCTTGGTCGAGGATAATCAAGCGGACAATGTGAAGTTCACATTGGGCGAAGATGGCTCGTGGGTGTCGGAGTATGACATCTACTACAAGGACAACGACACAAAGGTCGATTTCTACGGCTACTATCCTTATGCCACACCAACCTCTATCGAGGAGTATGCTTTCGAGGTTGCGAAGGATCAGCGCACCCCTGCCGAGCACGGCAAGATGGCGGCTTACGAGGCCTCGGACTTCCTTTGGGCGAATGTTCAGGGCGTAACCCCTACCGAGTCGAAGATTAAACTGAAATTTAACCACAAGATGTCGTCGGCTCGTGTACGCTTTATCCAGGGCGAAGGCTGGGAGAGCGAGGCGGAGTTCGCAGCCGTAAAAAAGGATGTCTTGGTTACCAACACTATCCGCAAATCGACCATCAACCTCGCTACGGGCGTGGTTACCCCTGTGGGCGATGTGCCTCTCGACGGCATTATTCCTGTCGAGGATGGTGGCGACTTCCGTGCTATCGTTGTTCCGCAGACAGTTGAGGCAGGCAAGAGTGTCTTGGTGCTCACTATCGACGGTCGCCCACGCCACTACATTCGTGCCGAGGCTACCGAGTACCTGCCGGGTAAGATTACCAACTTCGATTTGAGTGTGAAGAAGTCTGCTGCTACGGGCGAGTACGAGGTTGAGTTGGTGGGCGTGAGCATCACCGCTTGGGAGGCAGACAACGCTTCACACCAGGACAATGCTCGTGAGTATGTTGTAGTTCACTCGCCTGAGGCTGGTCGCTTGGAGAAGACTATGGTTGATCGCCTTGAGATGGATGTCACGGCTATTAAGAACTTGAAACTCACGGGAGAGATTGGTGCTGCCGACTATACATTTATGCGAGATAAGATGACCTCTTTGATGCGTCTTAACCTCAAAGAGGTAGAGAGTAAGATTGATGGCGTGTATCAGATACCTAAAGATGCATTTAAAAATAAAAAGACCCTTATCAAGTGCGTGCTTCCTGACAAGTTGGAGCGCATTGAGTACAGTGCATTCTCATATACTTCACTCACTGGTACAGTTCAGTTGCCAGAGGGTTTGAAATATGTCAGTGGTTTCCAGGATACAAAAATTACCAATGTACAATTTCCATCAACTTTGGAGGAGATTGGTTCAAGTGCATTTGCCAATTGTAAATCGTTGATGTGCGAGATTTCATTGCCTCACTCGCTAAAAAGAATTGACGAACACGCATTTAGTACATCTGCAATCAAGGGAAACCTCGCATTACCAGAGACTTTGGAGCATATCGGAGTATCTGCATTCTATGATTGTAATGCTCTAACAGGCTCTTTGACCATTCCGAGTGGTGTGCATACCATCAACTCATCATCATTCTCGTCTTGCGGTTTCACTGGAAACCTTACCTTGCCTATGGGTTTGACAGAGATTCGGTCAAGCGCATTTAGCGAAACAAAGTTCAAGGGCGAGTTGAATATCCCTTCAACTGTTACCACAATTGGAGGTAGCGCATTTGCAAAGACAGAGTTCAACGGTACACTCGTTCTTCCTGAGGAACTTATCTCGCTTGGCTCGTCTGTATTTAACGGCTGTTGGCGATTGAGTGGAGTTGTTGAGATTCCAGAAAATATTGTGGCTATCCCATCGAGTTTGTTCTATGGTTGTAAGAATATCGAGGGCATCGTGCTCCATAAGGATGTAGAGGTTATTGAGTCGCAGGCATTTGCAAACTGTTACTATGTCTCTTCGATTGTCAGCAAGGCAAAGAATGCTCCTACTATTGCATCTAACTCTTTCAATGGCGTAGCAAAAGACAACTTTACTATTGAGGTGCCTGAGGAGTCTATTAAGAAATATCAGTTTGCATCGGGTTGGAGTGAGTTCAAGCGTTTTGCGGCTCACCGTGAGTTCTCAATCTCGCGCAACCTGCTCCGTGCACTCAACAACGAGCACTCTAAGACCTTTGTGATGCGTGCTCCGGCAGGCGAGGCGTGGTCGGTTGAGTCTGCGCCAGAGTGGGTAACCGTTACCCCTTCAAGCGGCGTAGGTAAGGTCGATGTAACAATTACCGTAAACGAGATGGCAGCTGGCGATGTTGGTACATTCAAGACTGGTACGGTTAATTCCAACGGTACAGTTATCGAGAGCACCCACGCAGGTCGTGGTGGCGAGGTGGTATTCTTGCTTGATGGTAAGGACTATCGCACAAAGATGACCGTCGAGCAGTACGACTACGAGTATGGTGATGGCGACCTCTACACTCATCAGACCAAGGGTGTGGGCAATGGTGTGAACATTGTGATTATGGGTGACTGCTTCGATGCAAAGGATATTGCAGAGGGCAAGTATCTCCAAGCAATGAAGGATGCCTATACATACTTCTTCGATATTGAGCCTTATGTGACCTACAAGGACTACTTCAATGTCTATACCGTATTCGGTATGTCAGCCGATAGCGGTATGGGTACGGTCAATACTATTCGTGAGGCTCGCTTCGGCTCACAATATACCTTGAATGAGGGTGTATCGCCTGACTTCGAGACTGTATTTGCAGGTGCGTGCGTTGCTCCTATCAACGACAATGTGGCTACTACGCTTGTAATCCTCGTTGAGAATAGTTACGAGTATAGCGGTTTGTGCTATATGTGGGGCGATGGCTCGGCAGTGGCACTTGTGCCTATGAGCAACGATCCTGCACCATACGACTTCCAGGGCTTGGTACACCACGAGGCTGGTGGTCACGGCTTCGGCAAGTTGGCAGACGAGTATATCTACCACAACGCATTTATTCAGTCGTGCTCTTGCATCTGCTGTGGTCATGTTAAGGAGATTAATGCGATGAAGTCTTACGGTTTCTATGAGAATATCTCGCTTACGGGAAGTATGCAGGAGGTGCCTTGGTCGCATATGATTTACGATCCACAGTTCTCGAATGTAGTTGATGTATATGAGGGAGCATTTATGCACACTCGCGGTGTGTTCCGTTCGGAGGCAACTTCGTGTATGAACAACAATATTGCCTACTACAACGCCATTTCGCGCGAGGCAATGGTTAAGCGTATTATGAAGTATGCGGGTGAAGAGTACTCTTACGAGGCATTCAAAGCGAAGGATTACGAGTCGCTGACATCGACCGCATCTACTCTCTCCACTCGTGCTTGGGATGGCGAGGGCGTGAAGGCTTCTTCGCAGCGCGACCAGCGTGAGCCTAAGTTAATGGGCGACAAACCAAAGTTTAACAAGAACAAATTTTAATGGGAGGATATGAATATGAAAGCTAAGTATTTATATATAGTATCAGCTCTCGCTCTTGGCTTGGTCGGTTGTAGCCAGGAGTACGAAAATGTTGAAGCACCACTCAGCAGCACAATGATGTTCAACATTGTGTCGCCAAATGCTACTCGTGTAGCCGATGGTGCTTTTGAGGCAGATGACAAGTTGGGCATCTATGTAACCGATTATGCAGACGAAACAACACCTGCACCACTCCAAATTTCGGGTAACCGTGCCAATAATGAGGTGATGGCGTTCGATGGCGCTGCCTGGGCTACCGAGCGACCAATATATTGGGGTGAGGGTAAGAGCGATGTATATGCCTACTACCCATATATGGATGTAGTTGATGTCGATGAGCAACCATTCTCGGTGGCTCTCGACCAAACAGCTGAGGGCGCATACGAAAATTCAGATTTCTTGTGGGCAAAGGCTGAGGGCGTAGCACAAACCGATGGCGCAGTATCATTGCAGATGCAGCACTCTATGAGCCGCCTTGTCGTAAAGATTATGGCTGGCGAGGAGTATGTGGGCTCACTCCCTGCTGACGCTACCGTTCATCTTCACTCAACCGTTACCGATGCTCGTGTGTCGCTCGCAAATGGCTCGGTTGTGAAGTATGCATACGGAGGTACACACTCTATCAAGATGCGCAACCTCGGTCTTCGCACCTTTGCCGATGGCGAGGCTGTGGTCTATGAGGCTATTGTTGTTCCGCAGATGCTCGAAACCTCAGTGCCATTGTTGGAGATTAACTCAAAGAGCGTATCGTATTTGTTGGAGGATATGTTCAATTTCAAGCCTGGTGTTTCATACACCTATACAGCAGTGTTGAACACCTCGACTACTGCTATCCGTATCGATATAGGCTGTACTACTGACGACTGGAACAATATGGGCTCTGGTGACGGTTCTGGCGGTGACGGTGATGGTACAGGTGATGGTGAGGACGAGGGTATCGATCTCTCGCTCTATACCGACCTCTCTGCCGAGGGTACTGCCAACTGCTACCTTGTGAAGGCGGCAGGCAAATATAAGTTTAAGGCAGTCAAGGGTAATTCGGATGCTACTGTTGGTAATGTAAAGAAGACCGAGGTGCTTTGGGAGAGCTTCGGAACGGATGTAGCTCCAAATGTTGGCGACCTTGTTACAGGTGTTGGCTATAAGAATGGTTATGTCTATTTCTCTACTCCTGAGGTATTTGGCAATGGTAACGCCTCGATTGCAGTTCGCAACTCAAAGGATGTAATCCTCTGGTCTTGGCATATTTGGTGCTCGGAGGAGGGTTGGAACGACCATATCTATGCCAACAATGCAGGTACAATGATGGATCGCAACCTCGGTGCAACTTCAGCTACTCCTGGCGATATTGGTGCATTTGGTTTGCTCTATCAGTGGGGACGCAAAGATCCATTTATGGGTACTTGCGCAAAATCGGGAACAACCCTTGCTGCTTCGACTGGTAGTTGGAAGACTGTCTCAGGTGAAAAAACTATTGATTGGGCAGAGGAGAATCCTATGACTTTTGCAACTGGATGGTATGGCGGAAGCGTTCCAGGAAATGGCTGGCATACATCAGAGTCGGCGAAGGGCTTATACGATCCTTGTCCAGTCGGTTACCGTGTCCCTGATGGTGGAGAGAATGGTTTCTGGGCAACTGCGAATGTGAAAGCAACTGGCGATTCATCTAATCGCGGAATGTATTGGACTCTCGCGGATGGTGAGACAACAGCGTGGTATCCTGCTGTTGGCTATCGTAGCGAGGTTAGTGGGTCGTTGAGCAATGTCGGAGTTTACGGCTTTTGCTGGTCTGCTTCTCCTAATCCGAGCCGCCCCATCGACGCATACAAACTCGAATTCGGCTGCAGTAGCGGTGTCAGCCCCGCAAGCTACTTCCCTCACGGCAGCGGTGGCTCAGTGCGTTGTATAAAAGAGTAAAAATGTTTAACCACGGAGGGTGTTGCTTCGGCAGCACCCTCCCAATATTTTTGATAATATGAGTTTGCTAGATGACGATATAGAGAGTTCTGCATAATAAACAGAATCGAGAATGTACTTTTATCCATAGAACACGCAAGTGATTCCGCAAAAAGTCGTAACCTTTTTTGAGAATTTGAAAAGTTGGTCACACACTTCTCTCTTCGTTTGGGATTGGAATTGTCGGGCAAGGAGAATTGCATCGGATTTTACCCGATTTTATGGGGTTGCAAAATGCGTAACCCGCAGAATTTGGCTGGATTCTCACCCTAAAACCCGCCAATTGCTAACTTATTGAAAAAGAAAAGAGAACAGAAATTTCTGTTCTCTTTCTCCGTGAATCCGCCGGGGCTCGAACCCGGGACCCCAACATTAAAAGTGTTGTGCTCTACCTGCTGAGCTACGGATTCATCGTGCCAAATAGGAGTATCTCCGTTTTTGGTGGTGCAAATGTAGACAATATTTTTATTATTGCCAAATTTATTTTGCTTTTATTGCTATTTTCCTTAGCGAATGCGGTCCAACGAGCGCACAAGTGCCTCATCTTTGGCGATGCCGCGAATAGCCAAGACCATCGGGATTATCGCCACAACAGGCATCAATGCCGCAAAGCCGAGCGTAAAGTTCAACTCCTGCATCAACTCCGCCAATACATCGCACATACGATAGCAGTAGAGCGCAATAAATGCTGCTGAGCCGAGCAACAACACAATCTCCGATACGCAAAGGCGAATTTGTGTCATACGCTTCTTGCAGAGGAAAATCGTAACGAAAGGCAGTGCCGTAGCCACCGACAAAATTATGCCGAGGTAGAGTGGTAGGGGAGCCTTAAAGCCCACCGTACCATCTGCAAACCAAGCCTTTATAATAATCTCGTTGCCACCTTGCCATATCGTCGCCAACGGCAAGAAAAGTGTAAGCGACATCAATACTACCGCCAATAAAAGATAAACTGTCTGTATTCTCTGAATCATAATCTTTCGTCTATTAAATATTTGTTTCTATCTGTTGAGTTTCTGTTAATAAGCTCACCCAGGAATCCCGCAAGGAACAACTGCACACCAAGCACAATAGTCAAAATTGCGAGATAGAAGAGTGGCTGATCGGTCACTGCACGCAAAGGTAGATTGAATATCTGCTTGTAGAGCTTGCTTGCAATAACCCATATTGTAGTGAATCCGCCAATGAGGAACATCAGCGTGCCAAGTGAGCCGAAGAAGTACATAGGAGAACGACCAAATCGTGACATAAATGTCACCGAAATGAGGTCGAGATAACCCTTGACCATTCGCTCGATTCCAAACTTCGATACGCCATATTTGCGTGCCTGATGTTGCACTTCCTTCTCGCCAATGCGCTTGAAACCAGCGTGTTTGGCAAGTATTGGAATGTAACGGTGCATCTCGCCATAGACCTCAATACTCTTTACAACCTTCTTGCGATAGCACTTGAGTCCGCAGTTGAAGTCGTGCAGCTTGATGCCCGACACAACGCGTGCGGTGGCATTGAAAAACTTGCTTGGCCAACGCTTCGAGATAGGGTCATAGCGACGCTTCTTCCATCCCGATACGAGGTCATAGCCCTCTTCCAAGATCATTCGTCGCATCTCGGGTATCTCGTCAGGCGAGTCCTGCAAATCGGCATCCATCGTGAATACCACCTCGCCCTCTGCGGCCTCGAAACCGCAATAGAGCGCAGCCGACTTACCATAGTTTCGGGCAAAGCGGATAGCCTTTAGTGTCTCGCCATACTCCGCCTTGAGCGACTCTACAACACTCCACGAAGAGTCGGTAGAGCCATCGTCTACCATTATTACCTCGTACGCGAGTGCGTGCTCGTCGCATACGCGCTTGATCCACGCCATCAACTCAGGCAGCGACTCCTCCTCATTGTAGAGAGGGACAACCACCGATACATCTATCTTATTGCTCATCGTTCTGCTCGTTTTGGTTGTCGAACATCTGAGGCTCACGCTTGGTGAATGCTGCTACAATCAAGCCCACAAATGAGCCTGCCAACAAGTATGTCCAGATTGAGCCGAAGAGTCTGCTCATCATCGATGGAGCCTCCTGCTGCTGAATAGCCGAGAGCATCTGCTCGTACTGTCCGACCATAGCCGAAGGGAGTTCCGCCTGCGAAATAGCACTTTGTGCGATGTTGATTGTAGCAGTTACATAGTTGTCATAACCCACAACATAATTAAGGAATATGTGACTGCCGAGAGCTGTGATTACGCCAGCCAAAATCGATATCATCACAGCATAGGAGTAACCATTTCCATAAGTGAAATATGGCATATCCTTACGCTCTGATATAACGAGCTTTGCGTAGTTCGAGGTAAAGCGATAGATTAGATAGCAATAGAGCGCCATAACAGCCAAGCACTCGATGGACATTGCGCCCATCCAACCTATTGTGCCACCATAGATAAGCATCGAAGTTTCGGCTATATTCGAAGCCAACATCACGCCACCAAGAATCGCTCCTTTAGTCAGGATATCGTTCCACAAAACAGAAGTTTTCATATCTTAAAATTTAATTTATTAGTGCAAATATAGCAAAATTATTTTATTCCGAGCCTATTTATTGCCTCCGAATATTTGCGGGCATTGACATTGTGTTCGCGCAATGTTCGTGCAAAGTTGTGTCGTCCGTCGAGTTCAGGGCGTGCGCAGAAGTAGAGATAGTCGTGCTCCGAATAGTTCAATACCGCATCTATCGCCTCGATACTCGGTACACAAATTGGCGCCGGAGGCAAGCCTCGGTTGATGTAGGTATTGAACGGAGAACGGTAGCGTAAATGCTTGTGTAGTATGCGCTTGAGCGCAAAATCACCAATTGCATACTTGATTGTAGGGCAAGCTCCAAGAGCTATGCCACGACGCAAGCGATTGAGGTATACGCCTGCAATCATTCGCATCTCCGACGGAATCTTCACCTCCTCATAAACTATCGAGGCGAGGGTCATAGCCTGATACTTGGTGAGTCCGCAACGCTTGAGTTTTGCGGTGCGCTCCTCATTCCAAAAACGAGAGTATTCGCGATGGATGCGATACAACAGATTCTCGGGGGATACATTCCAATGGATTTGATAGCTGTTTGGAATGAATATCGCAATCGTGCTATCCTTAACCAACCCGAGCTCTTTGCGAAGTTCCGTGTTGCGCATCGCAGAGAGTAGGGTAGCGGAGTCCGCCTCGATTTGCGAAGCTATCTTACCGGCGAGTTGTGGCAGAGTGCGAGCCTCGCCAATACGGAGCAGCACAGGAGTCTGCTCCCCTAAAACCAATCGACGCACCACACGAATTACACTTTCGCCCTCAGAAAATTTGTAGAATCCGGGTTCATATCGGCTTTCGAGCTTCAATCTCTTGGCGTAAAAGTCAAATGCGACACTGTGCAGCCCAGAGCGGAGAGATGGGGTTAAAGCACCCTTAATATCGTCGTATGTTGTAGAATTTGTAATATATATATTGGTCTCATTATCAAAGGCTTTGCCATAGAAAGCAAAGTAGGCAACCACCACAGAAAGTAGAGTTAATATTGCCAGTGCAGCCACCCCTTTCAGCGGACGATGGAGATTTTTTTTCATCATTTTTCTCATTTTTTTTGCAAAGATATAAAAAAAGTTCTACTTTTGCACCTCGGGTAAGTCTTATACGACCAGCTCCTGCAGAACTCCCCCAGGCAAGGAATTGAGCAAGGGTATGCGGTTGTAGCGGTGCGATATAAGTAGCTTACCCTTTTTTTGTGCCTTTGGCAACAAAAAAAGGGTAAGCTACCATATTGACAATCCCTCTAAATCTCCCTTTGAAAAGGGAGACTTGGCCCTCCTACGGAGGATAATCTTTTTTTTTCTTTTTTGGCTATTGCCGAAGAAAAAAAGATAAGGTATCTACATTACCCCCTAAATCCCCCATTGATAATGTGGGACTTGGTCCTGCTTAAAGCAGGATAATACATCCATTGTCGACTGATGCCGAAGAAAAAAGATAAGGTATCTACATTACCCCCTAAATCCCCCATTGACCTTCGGTCTTCCTCCTTCGCACCTCGGCATAGTCTGCAAGCAGCCTCTGCTCTCGGTTTGTCGTCGGTTGATAATGTGGGACTTGGTCCTGCTACGCATGATAATGTGTCCTATTGGCTGATACCTAAGGGAAAAGGGTAGCAAGTTCAAAGTGCAAAGTGCATAGTTTTGTTTGCCATTGGCTTTTTTAGAGTAAAGTAAAATCAGAGAAATTAGTGAATTTAGGGATCAGCAATAATCTAATCGCTATACTAATTTAACTCCCTATTCTCCCTAAATTCACTATTCGCCACCTCACCCCAATAAAAAAAGCGACACAAGGTCGCTTAAAAATGGAAGAATTATAAATCCTCTCCATTGGCTGTATTGTACCCATTATCATAAAATATCAAAATATGATATTTATCATACCTTTGTTCACTTATCAGTACTGTAACTATTTTATTAGAATTATATGGTAATTGAACGAATCCTGCTTCATATTGTTTTTTATAAATTGTCATTTGATGAGAGATTCTCTCATTTTCTGGGATTTTCTGAGCTTCAGAAATTGCTTGATATTTGCCATTATTACTAAATTGATCAACCAATCTATTAAAATGCAACTTAATCTGTATTTCATCAAGCGGATTTTTATACATCACTGCAACTCTTCGCACTTTATTACCATTCATAACAGGTGCAACATACACCTCTACTCCATTAAATGTTCCTTCGAGAACATCTGCCCCCATCCCATACGATTGACAAAATCCCTTCTCTTTAAGTTTTGCAATCATCTCTGCCTTCGTTCCATCAACTGGAATACCTAAAAACTTTATGACATCGGTTTGCGCATTTGCTGTAATCGCAAATACAAGCATCATTACAATTAAAAAAATCTTCTTCATAATAATTTGAATTTTGTTAGTTAAACATAAATATCGTTGCGTATCAGATAGCAACCGCTTAACTAAAAAGAAGAAGCGTGGATATATACTTTTAGTTGAAAGGGACGACCAAGTACCCACGCGAACAAAAGCACAACCCACGCCAAAACGGCGAGGGCATTTATTGTGCCTATTGTTTGTTCGCTAAATAAAATTGGTCGTTTTATCAACAAAACAATAGCCTAAATGCCATCTATAGAAATTGCGTATTCCGCAATTCGATTACAAATATAGCAAATTATTTACGAAAGTGCAAATATACACCGAGAAAAATAGAGGGGATTAGAGGTTATTAGCGTGATTTAGAATGGTGCACACTAACAACCGCTAACTACCACTAACTTCCTCTATAAAATTGCACAACCAAAAAGTTTTCCGCTTTCAGTTTTCCGTTTTCCGTTTATTTTTGTATTTTTGCACGAATTATTATATAGAATATATAAAACGTCAAAAATATGCAGAAATCAATGACCGGCTTCGGTAAGGCCGAAGTGATGGTAGATGGCAAAACTTTCATTGCCGAGATTCGTTCGCTCAACTCGAAGCAGCTCGACCTTGGCGTTAGATTGCCCGCAGCCTACCGCGAACTCGAGAATGAGATTCGCACACTCGTATCCAAGCGCGTAGTGCGTGGTAAAGTAGATTTGGTTGTATCGGTAATATCGACAGGTGCTACCGAGGCTTCGCGCATCGACAAGCACACCTTTGCAGACTATCTGCAGCAGATGGACGAGGCGCTCACATACGCAAACCTCACCGCACCATACGATATTCTTATACCTGCGATTATGAGAATGCCGAATGTGGTACAGAGCGACATCGCGCAGATAACTGACGAAGATGCTGAGGCTGTAATGGTGGTGGTCAATGATGCCATCAATCGTCTTGACAACTTCCGCAAGCAAGAGGGCGAGATACTTATTAACGATCTTTTGCGCCGTGTGGACCTCATCGAGAAGCTTCGCAACGATATTACTCCATTCGAGGAGGCACGCGCCGAGGCTATCCGTACACGCATCCGTGAGGGTATCGAGAAGCTCGGTGTCGAGGTCGACAACAACCGCCTCGAGCAGGAGATGATATTCTACATCGAAAAACTCGATATCACTGAGGAGAAGGTGCGACTCAGCAACCACTGCAAATACTTCCGCGAGGTGGCTCACAACGAGGAGCAGGCAGGTCGCAAGCTCGGCTTCATCGCACAGGAGATGGGTCGTGAGATCAACACCACAGGCTCGAAGGCAAATCAGCACGACATTCAGAAGATTGTTGTCGAGATGAAGGATGAGCTCGAGAAGATCAAGGAGCAAGTACTCAACATTTTGTAATGCAAAATGCAGAATGCAGAATGCAAAATGCAAAATGCAAAACCGACGCTGCGGAGCGAGAGCAGAGGGCAAACTTGTTTGCACTATGCCGAGCCGCGAGGAGGAAAAGCCTGCGAAGCAGGATTAATGCAAAATGCAAAATGCAAAATTCAGAATCAGAACAGCTATGAACGGAAAACTTATTATATTTTCAGCACCTAGTGGTTCGGGTAAGACCACTATTGTTCGCGAACTGCTCAAGCACTATACGCAGTTCGAGTTTTCGATTTCTGCCACTTCGCGTGCACCTCGTGGCGTAGAGCAGAATGGGGTAGACTACTACTTCCTCTCGCAGGAGGAGTTTGCCGAGAAGGTTGCAAGCGACAGCTTCGTAGAGTGGGAGGAGGTATATGCAGGCACCTGCTACGGAACGCTCAAGAGCGAGATGGAGCGCATCTGGTCGAAGGGTAATGTCATCATCTTTGATGTAGATGTTATGGGAGGCATCAACCTCAAGCGTATCTTCGGCGAGAAGGCTTGCTCCATATTTATTATGCCCCCTTCGATTGAGGAGCTTCAGAAGCGACTCGAGGGTCGTGGTACCGACTCAGCAGAGGTCATTGCCAAGCGAGTGGCTAAGGCCGAGTTCGAGATCTCGAAGGCTCCGCACTTCGACCACAAGGTCGTCAATGACGACCTCGCAACCGCAGTGGCTGACACCAGAGCGATTATTGACGCATTCCTCGCAAAATAACTTTTAATTTTTAACTCCTAATTTTTAATTTGCGAATGCGTAACATCGCTTTATATTTCGGCTCCTTCAATCCTATCCACAAGGGACACATAGCCCTTGCCGAATGGGTAGTGGAGCAGGGGTTGTGTGACGAGTTGATATTTATAGTCTCTCCACAAAATCCACTGAAGAGTTCGACGGAACTTGCGCCCGAATTTTCGCGCTATGAGATGTGCGAAATGGCGTGTGCCTCGTCGCGTTATCCCGATAGAATAAAGGTGTCGGCAGTGGAGTTTGTCCTCGAGAAACCATCCTACACCATCAACACACTGCGTTATCTGCGTAGTGAGTTTGGCTCGCAGATGCAATTCTCGATACTTCTCGGTGCAGACAATATCGAAAGTTTCGACCGCTGGCGTGAGTACGAGGAGATACTTCGTGACTACCGCCTTTTGGTCTATCCGCGCGAGGGATATTCGGTCGAAAAGTTCGCCGACAAGATAACCTTCTTGAGCGATGCACCTTTGTTCGACTTTGCTGCAACCGACATTCGCAAGGCTATTGCCGACGACGAAGATTTCATCGACAAACTCCCTTCAGCAGTGGCAAAATATATAATTCAGAACAGATTGTACAAATAGATATGGCAAAATTGAAGATAGCGCTTTTGGCGGGAGGTGACTCCTCCGAGCGCGAGATTGCGCTCAATAGCGCACACCAGATAAGCGAGGCTCTCGACAGAGAAAAATATGATGTGAAGGTCATCGACCTCCACCACCGCAGTTGGGCCTACACTGCAACCGATGGCAAAAAGTATGAGATGGACAAGAACGACTTTTCGCTCACCATCGATGGCGTGCGTCACGAGTTTGACTATGCGCTGATTATCATCCACGGTACACCAGGCGAGGATGGCAAGCTACAGGGCTATCTCGATATGATGGGCATCCCATATTCGTCGTGTTCGCAGGTTAGTTCGACCATCACCTTCGACAAAGTTTCGACCAAGCGAGCCGTTGCGGAGCGCGGTATAAATGTGGCGAAAGAGATCTTTTTGCACAGGGGCGAGGCGTTCGATGCAGAGAGTATTGCTGCAGAGTTGGGCTTACCTCTATTCGTGAAGCCTAACGCAAGCGGCTCGAGCTTTGGAGTAACTCGAGTAACCGAGGTGGAGCAGATTGAGGAGGCTGTGCGCCTCGCATTCACCGAGAGCGACGAGGTCTTGATAGAGGAGTGCATTACGGGTCGAGAGTTCGGCTGCGGAGTACTGATTGCCAATGGAAAGGCTCTTGTGTTGCCTATTACGGAGATTGTGTCGAAGAACGCATTCTTTGACTACGAGGCGAAATATACTGCCGGTATGAGCGACGAGATCACCCCTGCGCCAATCTCGGAGGAGTGGGCCGATATGCTCGCACACGATGCAGTGGAGGCCTACAAGGCGTGTCGTTGTCGCGGCATTGTTCGCATCGACTTTATCGTTACCGAAGAGGGTAAGGCCTACCTTATCGAGGTAAACTCTATCCCCGGAATGTCGAGTGGCAGCATCGTACCTAAGCAGGCTCGCACCGCTGGCATCTCGCTTGGTGAACTCTACGATATGGTCATCGAGGAGACAAAGGCATAATGAGATAAAATAGCGACCAAAATTATGATTGAAATAGAAGGAAAAATAGTTAGTGCCGACCTCTTGAGAGAGAAGTTTGCGTGCGACTTGTCGCAGTGCAAAGGCGCTTGTTGCATCGAGGGCGATGCGGGGGCTCCTCTCGAAATCGAGGAGGTCGATATTCTCGAAGAGGAGTACGAAAATTACAAACCATATATGACTCCCGAAGGCATTAAGGCGGTCGAGGAACAGGGATTTATGGTGGTGGATGTCGACGGTGACTACACCACACCGCTTATCAATGGTGGCGAGTGCGCCTTCACCTGCTACGACGAGAATGGAGTGGCATTGTGTGCGATCGACAAGGCGTATCGTGAGGGCAAATGTGGTTTTCAGAAGCCTATATCGTGCCATCTCTACCCAATCCGAGTTTTGAAATTCAAGAATGGTGGCGAGGGGTTGAACTATCACCGTTGGTACATCTGCAAGTCTGCTTGCGAGAATGGATGCAAGCTTGGCATACCTGTCTACAAGGGGCTACGCGAACCTATCATCCGCAAGTGGGGCGAGGAGTTCTACAAAGCATTGGAGGTAGCCGAGGAGTTACTTAAAATGCAAAATTCAGAATGCAAAATGCAAAATTCAGAATGCAAAATTCAGAATCACTAATGAGAAAATTACAATTACTTATAATAGCCTTATGTGGTGTGGCGACATTGTCCGCCAATCCGCTTGACTCATTGGCGGTTAAGCCCGTCGAGAAGTTGCAGTCGGCAATAGTGGTGGATACACTCCCTACGGCCGACGCCAAACTCTCTATTGTGTTGTTCAACGACAATTCGTGGCGTTATATCCGCAACGAGGAGATCAAGGCAGACTCCACTGCATTCACAAACTATTGGGACACCGAGAAGATTTCGCCATATCGCGAGGTGGCTCTATCGTCAATTCCGTCGGCTACAGCCATAGAATTGGTAGATTCGCTTCGCTCATATCGTCATCCGATTATTGGCCGCATCACATCGCGCTACGGATTGCGTCGCCGAGTAAACCACAATGGTATTGACATTGCGCTGAAGGTGGGTGACACCATCTGCTCGACATTCAATGGCGTTGTACGCTTCTCGAAGGCGACAGATACGGGTTACGGAACTCTCGTGGTCATTCGTCACGACAATGGCATCGAGACCTACCACGGACACCTCTCCAAGCGTCTTGTCGAGGCAGGAGATAGGGTAGTCGCAGGTCAGCCTATAGCCCTGGGTGGCAACTCGGGTCGCAGTACCGGCCCACACCTCCATTTTGAGTGCCGCTATATGGGACAGTCGTTTGACCCTGAGCGCTTGATTGACTTCCGCACCGGCAATCTGCGTCGAGATCACCTCTTGCTCAAACGTTCATACTTCAGCATCTACTCTAAGTATGAGCAGGATTGGAATGGTGAGAAGTTACTTGCTGATGCCGACAAAAAGGAGAACGAACTCTCGGCAGAGCGACGCTACTATAAGGTTCGCGAAGGTGACTACTTGGGCAGAATAGCAGCACGCAATCACACTACCGTAGCGGCGATTTGTCGCCTGAACGGCATAAGCGCAAACAAGGTGTTGCGTATCGGCCAAACTTTGCGAGTAAAATAGAACAATATGTCAATCGAGCAGAAGATAAAGGAACTACACTCATCGCTACCGCAGGGCGTTACCCTTGTGGCGGTATCGAAATTTCACCCCGCAGAGGTGTTGCAGAGGGCATACGATGCCGGTCAACGAATATTCGGCGAGAGCCGAGTGCAGGAGTTGCTCGTCAAACACGAGGCATTGCCCAATGATATCGAGTGGCAGATGATTGGACACTTGCAGACTAATAAGGTGCGTCAGATTGTGCCATTCGTGTCGCTTATCCAGTCGGTTGACAGTGTGCGCCTCATCGAGTGCATCAATCGTGAGGCCGAGCGCATAGGTAGGGTAGTCGACATCCTGCTCGAGATACACGTTGCCAAGGAGGAGAGCAAGACGGGTTGGCAATACGACGAACTTGTCGAATATCTGCAGAGTGGAGCACTTGCCGAGCTGAAGAATATCCGTGTGCGGGGCGTGATGGGTATGGCAACCAACACAGACGACGAGATGGTTATTCGTGCCGATTTCGAGCAATTAGCAAGGCATAAAGAGGCATTAGCATTGCACTTTGACGCATCATTCGACACACTTTCAATGGGTATGTCCGATGACTTTGAGCTTGCAATCGAGTGCGGTTCAACGATGGTGCGTATCGGCTCATCGATATTTGGAGAGAGAAACTAATAACCTAAAAAATAGAGATATGAAAAAACTTATTGCAGCGGTAATATTAGCTATGGCAGTGGCCTCTGCCTCTGCCGAGTCGTATGTACCACGCGAAGGCGAGGTGAAATTCACTATGTTGCAGAGCACAGAGGATCAGGCAATTCACCAAGTGCGCAGTACGCCATTCACAAAACACGCCTATTCCTACTACGAGACTATCGACCTCGATGCAGCCAAGCCTATGCACGACTTTCTAGGCATTGGCGTGTCGATGACCGATGCCACCTGCTGGCTGCTTTCGCAGATTGACCAGGACAAGCGACACTCGTTCTTAAAGCAGGTGTTTACAAAAGAGGGTTACAACCTCTCGATTATACGACTTAACTGTGGCGCAAGCGACTATGCTACAGAACTTTACAACTACAACGACACGAAGGGCGATGTCAAGATGAAGAACTTTTCGGTTGCTCGTGACGAGGCCTATATGATACCTATCATCAAGTCGTTGAAGCGCTATTGCCCCCACCTATACACCTTCTCGTCGATATGGAGTGCACCCGGCTGGATGAAGGATAGCGGAGAGATGTGTGGAGGCTCGCTTCTGGATGAGCATCTGCCTTCGTTTGCAAACTATTGGGCAGCCTACATCAAGGCCTACAAGGAGCGCGGTATCGACATCGACGCTATAACCATCCAGAATGAGCCACTCACCGACCAGCGCGGAGGATGCCCTGCGACGCTCATTTCGGCAGAGCAAGAGGCGCTCTTGGCAAGCAAGCATATCCCTCAGGCCTTCAAGAAAGCAGGTTTAGATACCAAGATTTGGATTCACGACCACAATTATAGCGCATACGAGCGTGTCATTGAGTTGGTCAAGAACAAGCAGGTTGCTCGCACCATCGACGCTATCGCTTGGCACCCATACAACGGAAATACACCTCAAATAATGCACGAAGTACGCAAGTACGCATCCAATATCGATATGCACCTCACAGAGCGTGGCCCCAACCTCACCAAGCTCGCTGAGCAGGATGTGAAGTGGTGGGCAGAGACCGTGTTCGGAGCGTTGAATAACGGTTGTCGCTCCTACTCATCGTGGAATTTGGTGCTCGATGCAGATGGTCAGCCAAATGTGGGCAAGCACCCTTGCGGAGGTCTCTTCACAATAGATATCGAGAAGGAGAGCTTCACCGAGAGTATTCAGGCAAAGTTGTTCCGCCAATTCAGCCCGTATGTGGATCGTGGTGCAAAGATTCTCTCGATAGCCGAGCAGAAGCATCTGCGCAGCATTGCGTTCCAAAATCCGAATGGCGACTATGTAGTTTGTGTTGTAGCGAAAAATATCCCTAACAAAAGACAGTCCTTCCAGATTAAGTGTCGCGGAGAGTACAAGCTTGTCAGCCTGCCGCTCAATACTTGGTCGATGACAACAATTATTATCGAGAACAACAAATAGCACAAATAAACAACCAATAAAATATAAAACTATGAAAAAACTATCGATTCTTGTGGCTTCGCTCATTGCCCTATTTGGCGCAGAGAGTGCAAAGGCGTGGACAAACTACGCTCACGGTACTGCAGCCTACATTGCCGAGCAGCACCTCACACCAGAGGCTAAGGCAAAATGTCACTACTACCTTAAGCACACACTTCCTTACTACGCTTCGTGGATGGATGCATTCCGTGGTGCCAAGGCATTTAAGGAGGTAAATCGTTCCCATAGCGGCAAGAGTACAGCTGATGGTAAGGCTTACGACTTTGTGCAGGGTAAGCCTGCAGGAGGCGTTATGGGCCACCTTGTGAATGCACTTGCAGAGTTGGGCGATGGCAAATACAAGAACTTGCCTGACTCTGTTGTTCGTCAGCGATTGATCAATATGGCTCACTATGTGCCTGATATGCACTGCCCTGTACACATCGTATTCCCTGCGGATATCCATCCGACACAGAAGGAGATGCAGCTACATAACAATGGCAAGAAGGTAAGCTATCACACCTTCTGGGATACTTCGCTCGGCCACGATGGTCGTCAGAACAAATGGCCATACGAGAAAATCTCGTCGGTAATCGACACCCTTTCGGAGGAGGAGATCAAGCAGATTCAGAGTGGCACACTCGAGGAGTGGAGTAATGATATTATCGAAATGGGACACCGTGCCTACGAGATTATTCCTCAGGGCACCAATGTAGCCGAGTTGACCAAGGAGAAGAAGGAGGAGATGTTCGAACTTACATCGAAGGCCGTACTCTATGGTGGATATCGCCTTGCACACATCCTAAATACAATTTTTGCAAAGTAGTTAACCCTAATAAAGATATAGACTATGAAGAAGATTATTATACTTTTAGCCTTGGTTCTGACCACTTCAGCGAGCTACGCGTGGCATAATAACTGCCACGAGGGAATCGTAATTCTTGCAGTTGAGCACCTTAATCCCGAGGCAAAGAGTGCTCTCGAGAAATATCTCGGCCAAAGCTACAATGACGATATCAAGTATCTCTATAAGTTGGAGAAGGCCGGCAAGGCGAAGCACGGCGAGGAGATTCACTACCTCCACCTTGCAAAGAACTTCAAGCCAAAGGCGAAGAAAAACAACCCAAATGATGCCTACAACGCAATTAACAAGCAACTGGAGGTGATCAAGGCTCACTCGCAGCATCCAAAGCAGAAGGTGACCGAGGCGTTGCGTACACTCATTGACCTCGTGTGTGACATACACGACCTTGCGCACTACCGCATCAAGGGATATCCACACTCGTACGAGAACTTCATCTATCTTGTACCAAGATCAGAAAGCGGAAAGGGTGCCAAGAAGATGTCGAAGGCAAAGTGGGCAACAACTTGGAGCCACTTCGGTAACTATCCTGCTGGTTTCTCGGGTGCATACAGAGCGTACGATATGAAGCTCTGCCTCGATGGTCGCTTTGCCGAGTTTACAAAGGGAGGTTTGGTTGATTGGATTGTTGACAACGGAACTATTGCAGCATCTTACCTCGATAAGTGTATGCCTGATAGTGTTGTTCCTTATATGGAGCACAAGAAGATTGAGGATGTCAACTACGATATGATGATAAAGGCGAGCTGCCGCTTGGCTAAACTCTTGAATGAAACACTCAAATAGAATATATATAGGTATGAAGAGATTCTTATTGACCTTTGCACTTTTGGCAACTACTGCAGCAGTCTTTGCCTGCACAAATTTTATAGTAACAAAAGGCGCTTCGACTGATGGCTCGGTGATGGTGACATACGCAGCCGACTCGCATCAGCTCTATGGTGCGCTCTACAAGCACAACGGAGGTAAGCAGAAGGCAAAGATGCTTGCAGTAAACGAGTGGGATACAGGCCGTTATCTCGGACTTATCGAGCAATCGGCTGTGCCTACATACGCCACTGTCGGTAATATGAACGAGCACTCGCTCATCATCACCGAGACTACCTATGGTGGTCGCCACGAGCTGGTCGATGAGAAGGGTATTATGGACTACGGCTCGTTGATTTACATCACATTGCAGCGTGCGCGTACCGCTCGTGAGGCTATCGCTACCATCGTATTCTTGGCTAACAAGTATGGTTATGCCTCGTCGGGCGAGTCGTTCTCGATTGTCGACAAGAAGGAGGCGTGGATTATGGAGCTTATCGGCAAGGGCTCGAAGCTCGATGCTCAGGGCAACAACCTTCGCAAAGGCATTGTTTGGGTTGCTCGTCGCATTCCTGACGGATATGTTTCGGGACACGCCAATCAGGCTCGTATCACAACCTTCCCGCTCAACGATAAGGAGAATTGCCTCTATGCGCCAGATGTGATTTCGTTTGCCCGCGAGATGGGTTACTTCAATGGTAAGGATGAGGAGTTCTCTTTCTGCGACGCTTATGCTCCGCTCGATTTTGGCGCATTGCGTGGTTGCGAGGCTCGTGTTTGGGCATTCTTCCGCACCGTAGCCGAGGGTATGGACAAATACACCGACTACGCTATGGGCCACAACCCTGCTAATCGTATGCCTCTGTGGGTTAAGCCTACCAAGAAGGTGTCGCCAAAGCAGTTGTTCGATGCAATGCGCGACCACTACGAGGGCACACCAATGGATATGACCACCGATATCGGTGCAGGAGGCAACGAGTGCCCATACCGTTGGCGTCCTATGTACTTCAAGGTCGATGGCGTGGAGTATTGCAACGAGCGTGCTACTGCGACACAGCAGACCGGTTTCTGGCTCTGCGGCCAGGCTCGTGAGGGTAAGACCGGTATTCTCTGGTTTGGTACAGACGATGCAGCTACATCGCCACTCACACCTATCTACTGCAACACTACCGAGGTGCCTTGGTGCCTCTCGGAGGAGAATGGCTCGATGTTGCACTACTCGCCAACCTCGATGTTCTGGGTTACAAACCGTATTGCAAACTTCGCATACCTACGCTACAATGTTATCGGCAAGCGTGTGCGCGAGGAGGTTGACAAGTGGGAGAACGAGAAGCTGGCCGAGGTGGCAAAGATAGATGCAAAGGTTGCGTCGCTCTCACCAAAGAAGGCACAGAAATTGCTCACCGACTATTCGACCGTAACTGCACAGAACTTATTCGAGAAGTGGGATTCACTCGATAAGTATCTGCTTATCAAATATATCGACGGCAACGAGAAATCCGAGAACGAGAAGGGCTTTATCGACAATGGCAACGGCAAGAATATTCCAGACAAGATCAAGCAGTCGGGCTATTCGGAGAAGTGGAAGCGTGCTGTAGCAAACGACAATGGCGAAGTGTTGAAAGTAATCAACTACTAAGATGAAGAGAGCTATTATAACGGTTATATTGTCAGCCGTAGCCATCAGCACCCAAGCACAGCCACTCTTTCCACGCTCACACGCCGAGGATACAAAAGGCTATATGAGCGAGGCGTATTGGAATATTTGGAATGCGGAGGAGCAGGCTCGCATCGATGCCGATATTGAGAGGTATCGCAAGGCCGATGGCGAGTTGCTGCTCGAAGATATTGGAGGCAAACGAGATGTAAAGATTGAGCAGATTTCGCACGAATTTATCTTTGGTGCGCACATCTTCAACTTCAATCAGCTTGGATCGAAGGAGCGTAATGACCGTTATAAAGAGCTTTTTGGCACACTCTTCAATCGTGCTACAATACCTTTCTATTGGCGAGAGTTCGAGTTGGAGCAGGGCAAACCTCGCTTCGCAACCGAATATCGCGACACCGAGGAGTTTTGGAACAACTGCAAAGAGCCATACGACCAGTCGCATTGGCGTCGTCCTTCGACAGATCAGCTGGTGGAATTCTGCGAGCAAAAGGGGGTTCAGATGCACGGCCACGTATTGGTGTGGGGTAGTCGTCTGATTCGCCCATCGTGGTACTTCAACCTCTTTAACGAAAAGGAGTTAGCAGCCCACAAGCGTCTATTCCCAAATGAGCAAAATCGCTATCAGAGCAAAGATGTTTTGAGCGACGAGTGGAAGGAGATGTCGTTCGAGGAGGTGGCTCAGACATTTCCCGACTACGCCAAGAGGATGCCACAGGTTATGGAGAATCGCATCAAGCAGATTGCCGAGCACTATGGAGGACGCTTGCAGAGTTGGGATGTTGTGAATGAGAGTTCCCGAGATGATGAGCAGGGTCTCTTGATAGAGAATCACGCTGTGTCGAAGAGTCGCTACGGACTGCTTTATGGAGATTACCCATATCACGCGCTGAAGTGTGCCGAGAGGTATTTCCCGAGCAATGTAGCCCTCAATATCAACGACTACAACCGCAAGCCCGGCTACACGGCACAGGTTAAGCGATTGTTGGAGCGTGGTTGCAAAATAGACGTTATGGGAGTACAGATGCACCTCTTCAATGTCAAGCACTGTATGGACATCGCCAACGGTGTGAGGATTCAAACCCCATCGCAGGTGCGCGAATACATCGGCTGGGCATCGGAGACAAATCTGCCAATCCATCTGAGCGAGGTGACAGTCACCGCCCCGTCGCAAGACGAACGTGGTTTTATGATTCAGGCAATTATCGCCCAACAACTCTATCGTTTGTGGTTCTCGCAGGAGAAGATGATGGGTATCACTTGGTGGAATACGGTTGATGGTTGTGGCGTAAAGAATGAGCCTACAGTATCGGGAATATTCTTCCGAGATATGAAGGAGAAGCCTGCCTACTACGCTCTCGATCAGCTTATTAACCACGAGTGGAAGACCAACACCACCGTCAAGGCCGACGAGCAGGGCAAGGTTCAATTCCGTGGCTTCAAGGGTAAGTACCGCATCACCTACAAGGATAGGCGAGGCAAGACTCAAACGATGGAATACATTTTGAAATAAGCTGAAAGCAAGAGAGTAATTTTGCATTCTGAATTTTGAATTTTATCATTATGTTTGATTTAATAGTTATAGGCGGAGGCCCTGCGGGTTATGTGGGGGCTATTCGCGCAGCCGAGTTGGGGGCAAAGGTTGCCCTTGTGGAGCGTGCCGAGTTGGGCGGAACGTGCCTAAATTGGGGTTGCATCCCTACAAAGGCCCTGCTCAAGAGCGCACAGGTGTATCACTATTGCAAAAATGCAAAGTCGTTCGGAGTGGCGATTGAGGGCGATGTAAAGGCCGATTTGAAGGCTATGGTGGCTCGTTCCCGACAGGTGGCACAGACCACAGGTCGAGGCGTAGAGATGCTGCTCAAAAAGGCTGGCGTAGAGGTTATTACCGGCTCAGCAGAGCTTCTATCGGCGAATGAGGTAAAGGTTGGAGAGGCTACCTACGAGGCAAAAAACATCCTCCTCGCTACGGGTGCATCTCCGCGCGAAGTGCCTTCAATCCCTATCGACCACACCTCTGTTCTCTCCTCTCGTGATGCACTCGTTTTGGAGGAGTTGCCCGAGACGATGGTCGTAGTGGGCTCGGGAGCAATCGGAAGCGAATTTGCATTCCTCTACGCATCGCTGGGCGTAAAGGTGACTGTTGTGGAGTATATGCCGCAATTTATGCCATTGCTCGATGCGGAGGTGTCGGCTGCTGCCGAGCGTGCCTTCCGTCGTCAGCGCATTACCGTTATGACCGACACTGCTGTAAAGGGTGTTTCGGTAGTTGATGGCAAGTGCGTTGTCGAGGTCGAGCAAAAGGGTGTAGCCAAGCAGATAGAGGCCGATAAGGTGCTCTCTGCTGTGGGCATCAAGTCGAATATCGAGGGACTCGGATTAGACAAAGTAGGCATTCAGGTAGAGCGCGACAAAGTGGTGGTTGATAGCGACTTCCGCACAACCATCCCGACAATTTTTGCAGTAGGCGACATAATTGCAACGCCTGCCTTGGCACACATTGCATCGGCCGAGGCGGTAAACTGTGTGGAGCAGATGTTCGGCAAGAATCCAAAGGCTATAGACTACTCTTTAACACCTGCCTGCATCTTCACTACACCCGAGATTGCATCAGTGGGACTCACCGAGGAGATGGCGCAAAAGCAGGGTATCGAGTATAAGGTTTCTCGCTACAACTTCGCCTCTTCGGGTAAGGCGGCAGCAGCAGGAGATCGAGATGGTTTTATTAAACTCTTGTTCGATAACAATGAGAAGTTGATAGGTGCCCACATCATCGGAGCGAATGTTGTGGAGATGCTTGGCGAGCCTTCAGTTGCTATGGCAATGGGCGCAACTGCCAAGGATTTGGCACGCACAATACACGCGCATCCATCGCTCTACGAAGGAATATACGAGGCTGCCAAAAGCATTGAGAATGAGCAATTAAAATAGCCTTAAATAATGCGTTACTTTATAGAGTTACAATACGATGGCAAAGCCTATTGCGGCTGGCAGCGACAACCCGAGCAACCGACCGTACAAGGCACCTTGGAGGATGCCTTGAGCAAGTTGCTGCGTCGACCTACCGAGATAGTTGGTGCGGGGCGCACCGACACGGGTGTAAACGCTTCGTTCTATGTGGCGCACCTCGACACTCTCGAAGAGATAGATTGTCAGCATATAGCCTACAAACTCAACGCTATGTTGCCACAAGATATCGCCATCAAGCGCATATATAGTGTGGAGGATGATCTGCACGCGCGATTTGATGCAGTGGAGCGAGAGTACACCTACTTCCTATCGCCCGTAAAGGCTCCGTTTCGTCGTCACTCGGCCTGGATCTACTACATACCGCTCAATGTCGAGCGAATGAACGAGGCTGCGAAGGTGTTGCTCACCACAGACGATTTTACCACATTTGCAAAATTGAACTCCAATAACAAGACCAATATTTGCAATGTTTCGCACGCCGAATGGGTGACGGAAGAGGATGGTACTCTGCGCTTTACAATTCGAGCCGACCGTTTTTTGCGAAATATGGTACGCGCCATCGTGGGCACACTTGTCGATGTAGGCCGAGGCAGATATACGGTGGAAGAATTTGCCAAAATTGTAGCATCACGCGACCTCTCTCGCGCAAGCAGTGGAGCACCACCGCAAGGGCTGTTTTTGAGCAATGTTAAGTATAAAGGGCAAATGCAATAGCATTTGTCTTTTATTTTTGCAATAAAATAGTTATCTTTGCGAGTTAAACTTTATAAACCAACGAAATTATGAAAGTAGCGATTATCGGTTACGGCAAGATGGGACACGAAATCGAGCAGGTTTTGCTCCAGCGTGGCCACACCGTAGAACTAATTATAGACCAAGATAATATCCACGATCTTTGTGCCGAGAAGTTGGCAAATATTGATGTGGCTATCGAGTTCACAACTCCAAGCACCGCCTACTCGAATGTACGCACTTGTATCGAGTGCGGCACTCCTGTAGTGAGCGGAACAACCGGTTGGAATGACCTCCTTGCCGAGTTGCAGCAGTTGTGCCGTGAGAAGGATTCGACAATGATCTGGTCGTCGAACTACTCTTTGGGTGTCAATATAACCTTCCGTCTCAACCGTTATTTGGCAGAGTTGATGAATCGCTTCGAGGGCTACAATATCGCCATCGAGGAGATTCACCACACACAGAAGAAGGATGCTCCGAGCGGAACAGCCATCTCGTTGGCAAATGATATTCTCGACCGCGTAGAGCGCAAAGATAAGTGGGTAAACGAGCCAACAACTGATGCCAATGCAATCGAGATTACATCGTTGCGCGAGGGTACAGTTCCTGGCACTCACACCGTAACTTACACTTCGGCAGATGACACAATCGAGCTGAAGCACACGCTCTTCTCGCGTCGAGCATTGGCTCTCGGTGCGGTAGTTGCTGCCGAGTTTATTGCGCCTCGCAAGGGTGTATTCACCATTGATGACCTGTTTGAGTAAACGGAAAACTGAGAACGGAAAACTGCGAAACTTTCCATTCTCCATTCTTAATTTTTAATTTTTAATTTGAAAAATGAAATTTTTCAATAATCGCTGGACAAAGTTTGCTGTTGCCAGCATAGCATATATTCTGTTGTTTGTGGTGTGGCCAGGCAATCTATGGATGTTGCTCGGTTTGCCATTCATATTCGACTACTTCATTTCACGACTTTTCTACCGCTATGTAGGTGCAAAGAACGATGCTCTGCGAAAGAAGTACCCGCTTTACAACTCCATCTATGGCTGGATTGATGCCATTGTATGGGCTACCGTTGTGGCACATTTGGTGCACTTGTTCATATTCCAGCTCTATGTAGTGCCTACATCGTCAATGGAGAAGACAATCCTTATCGGCGACTATCTCTATGTAAGCAAGCTTTCGTATGGTCCACAAGTGCCAAACACCCCTGTAGCAATGCCATTTGTCTACAATACTATGCCATTTTCGAGCAAGAAGTCATACTCGGAGTGCGTAAAGTGGGACTACCACCGTCTGCGTGGTCGTGGCAATGTCAAGCGCGAGGATGTTGTGGTATTCAATTTCCCTGCAGGTGATACTGTATTGCTGGAGAATCAGGCTGCAACATACTATGATGTTTTGCGCGAGTACCAGAGTGTACTTGGTAAGGAGAATGGTAGGAAACAACTCTACAGCGACTATACCGTCATTTCGCGACCTGTCGACAAGCGCGAAAACTACATCAAGCGCTGCGTTGCTATCGCAGGCGACACATTGCAAATTATCAACACGCAGCTCTATGTGAATGGCGAAAAGCAACCCGAGTGCGCCGAGCGTCAGCATATCTACTTTGTGCAGAGCACCTCGCCACTCTCGGAGTATGCCTTTGCAAATCTCAACATCACCGAGTTTGGTGAGTATGGCAACTGTCAATATTGGGCTGCCACAACCGAGCACGATGCAGAGCTAATGCGAAAGTACAAGAGTGTGGTTAGCGTCGAGCGCTGCAACGAGACTCGACCTTCGATTGATATATTCCCTCACAGCGAGAACTATCCGTGGAATGTCGACAACTTCGGACCGATTTGGATTCCGAAGAAGGGTACTACAATTGCACTTACAATCGACAATCTGCCCCTATATGAGCGCATCATCGACCAGTACGAGGGTCACGACTTGCGTATCGAGGATGACAAGATTTTCATCGATGGTGTAGAGACTGACTCCTACACCTTCGCTATGGACTACTACTTTATGATGGGCGACAACCGCCACAACTCGGCGGACTCCCGCTATTGGGGCTTTGTGCCTGAGGATCATATTGTGGGCAAGGCTCTATTCAGAGTATTCTCGAAGGGTGAGGACGGCATCCGTTGGAATAGAATTTTCAAGAAGGTGGAGTAGTGGCCGAACTCAAGGACTCATATCTAACTATCGCCGAGCCAGCCGAGGCAATATACAAGGAGCGCAGCAGCAAGTTCCTCTCCTACGCATACCCTGTTGAGAGCGAGAGCGAGATCAAGGAGTTGCTCGATGCTCTGCGCAAGCAGTACTACGATGCCACGCACCATTGTTATGCCTATCGTTTGGGTGCTCACGGAGAGATGTTTCGCGCCAACGACGATGGTGAGCCATCAGGCACAGCCGGAAAACCGATTCTCGGACAGTTGCTCTCGGCAAACATCACAAACTGCTTGGTGGTTGTAGTGCGCTACTTTGGTGGCACAAAGTTGGGTGTCTCGGGGCTTATTCAAGCCTACAAGGAGTCTACCGCCGATGTTATTGCGGTGAGCAAGATTATCGAAAAAACGGTCGACAGAGTGGTGAAAATCGACTTCGACTACACATCGATGAATGGCGTGATGCGAATCGTCAAGGAGATGAATCCACGCATCGACGAGCAGGTGTTCGACAATATCTGTAAAATGAGTCTGCGTATTCGCGAGAGTGAAGCGGAGATACTCACCGCCAAACTATCAAAAGTTGAAGGAGTTATAATCGAAGAGTAGAATGGCAAATTCGATATATATCAAGGGAGCAAGGGTTCACAACCTAAAAAACATAGAACTCGATATTCCACACGAGAAACTCATCGTCGTTACGGGACTATCGGGCTCTGGAAAATCGACATTGGCTTTCGACACCATCTTTGCCGAGGGTCAGCGTCGCTATGTTGAGAGTCTTTCGGCCTATGCGCGTCAATTCTTGGGCAGAATATCGAAACCTGATGTCGATCTGATTTCGGGCATTGCACCCGCTATTGCCATCGAGCAGAAGGTCTCCTCGCGAAACCCTCGCTCGACTGTGGGCACGGTGACCGAGATTTACGACTACCTGAAGCTGCTCTATGCCCGAGTGGGCAAGACCATCTCGCCCGTGTCGGGTACGGAGGTCAAATGCTACAACACCGACGATGTGGTTGACTTTGTAATCTCGAAGGGCGAAGGTGCTCGAATCGTTATCGCTATACCTATGCAACTCGCCAATGGCGAGAGCATCATAGAGCGTCTACTTACGCTCATCAAGGATGGTATCGTACGACTTATGGTCGAGGGCAGAACTGTGCTGATTGATGATTTTATCAAGGAGGTAGATGTGGAGCGTTCGGCCGACGATATTTATGTAATTATCGACCGCTTGCGAGTAGCCATAGACGAGGACACACTCACCCGTATGCGCGAGTCTATTTCACGCGCATTTGGTTATGGCACACACAGTTGTGTCATCATCGAGGGAGAGGAGAAGCATCTTTTCAATGCGAATTTCACAGCCGATGGCATCGAGTTCGAGCGACCTACCGAGCATATGTTCTCGTTCAACAACCCGATTGGCGCCTGTCCGAAATGTGAAGGCTGGGGCAAGGTCACCGGCATCGACGAGGAGTTGGTTGTTCCGGACAAGTCACGCTCAATCTATGATAACGCCATAGCCTGCTGGCGTGGCGACACTATGCGATGGTTCCGCGATCAACTTGTCAAGAATGCCTACAAGTTCGACTTCCCGATTCACGCACCATACCACACGCTCACCGACGAGCAGCGACATCTGCTATGGTTGGGCAACGAATATTTCGAGGGACTAAACTCCTTCTTCGAGATGCTCGATTCGCAACGCCACAAGATTCAGTACCGCGTATTGAAGGCTCGCTTTATGGGCAAAGCTATTTGTCCTGAATGCGAGGGTAGACGCCTACGCAAAGAGGCTTTGTATGTGCAGTTCGGTGGCAAGAATATCGCCGAAGTAGTGCGAATGACTATTGACGAGGCCATAGAGTTTTTCTCATCGGTAGAGCTCGACAACCACGCCAAGAAGAGTTCGGAGCGACTCCTCACCGAGGTGCGTACCCGTCTGCAATACTTGAGTGATGTCGGTTTGGGCTATCTGACGCTTGATCGTGGCTCGGCGACTCTTTCGGGTGGCGAGAGTCAGCGCATCAACCTTGCAACATCGCTCGGCAGCAACCTTACGGGCTCGTTGTATATTCTCGATGAGCCCTCGATTGGCTTGCATCCGCGCGACACACACCGCCTTATCGAGGTGCTGAAGCAGTTGCGCGATATGGGCAACACCGTCATCGTGGTTGAGCACGAAGAGGAGGTCATCCGTGCTGCCGACCACATTATCGACATCGGCCCAGAGGCAGGTGCAAATGGCGGTAGAGTGGTCTATAATGGCGATTTGAAGCACTTAGACGCAGCAACCGAGAGCTACACTGCCGACTACATTTCGGGCAAGCGGGAGATTCCGACACCGCAGTCGGTGCGAGGTTGGAGCAACTTCATCAAGCTGAAGGGATGTCGACACAACAACCTCAAAAATATAACTGTCAAGATTCCGCTCGGCGTTATGACCTGCATCACGGGCGTAAGTGGCTCGGGCAAATCGTCACTGGCAAGGGATATTCTCTATCCGGCGTTGCATCGCGAGTTGGCCGAGACGGGAGATCATCCGGGCGATTTCGATGGCTTGAGTGGCGACACTGCGCTCCTGCGAGGTGTTGAACTGGTCGACCAAAACCCTATCGGCAAGTCGTCGCGCTCGAATCCCGCCATATATATCAAGGCGTGGGATGAGATTCGTAAACTCTTTGCCGAGCAGCCATACGCCAAGCATAACAACATCACCGCCTCGCACTTCTCGTTCAACTCATCGGGAGGTCGTTGCGAGGTGTGTCAGGGCGAGGGTGCTATCAAGGTTTCGATGCAGTTTATGGCAGATATCACGCTCACCTGCGAGGCGTGCAATGGCAAGCGTTTCAAGGACGAGGTACTCGAGGTTAGGTATCGCAACAAGTCGGTGAGCGACATCCTCAATATGAGTGTCGACGAGGCAATAGACTTCTTCAAGGAGGATGAGAAGGCGTGCCGCCGCATCATCGAGCGACTCAAGACCCTGAGCGATGTGGGCTTGGGATATGTCAAGCTCGGACAGCCATCATCAACCCTTTCGGGCGGTGAGAGTCAGCGAGTTAAGTTAGCATCGTACCTCGCTCGCGAGTTTACCGACAAGCGAATGATGTTTATCTTTGACGAGCCGACTACGGGTCTGCACATACACGACATAAACCGCCTTCTCAAAGCCTTTAATGCTCTGATTGCAGCAGGTCATACCGTTGTGATTGTCGAGCACAATATGGAGGTTATTAAGTGTGCCGACCATATCATCGACCTCGGCCCTGAAGCGGGCACAGAGGGCGGAACTATCGTCTTTGAGGGCACACCGAAGGAACTCGCTAAGTGCGAACAGAGCCACACTGCGCAGTTCCTTAAACTGAAAACGGAACCGACGCAGCAGAGCGAGAGCAGAGTGTGCTTGCATACTTTGCCGAGCCGCAAGGAGGAAAAGCCTGCGAAGCAGGGTTAAAACTAACTTTTAATTTTGAATTTTGCATTTTGAATTCTGAATTTTACATATACGAACTCTCGAACGGCATTCGCTGTGTACACCGCCAGACAAAGAGTGGGGTAGCACGATGTGCGTTGATGATAAATGCGGGAAGCCGCGATGAACTTGCAAACGAGTTTGGTATTGCCCACTTCACCGAGCACGGATTCTTCAAGGGCACCGAGCACCGCAAAGCCTATCAGGTGAACTGCCGCTTGGAAAATCTCGGTGGCGAATTGAATGCCTACACCACCAAGGAGGACACCACAATTCACGCAACAGTTTTGCGTGGCGATTTTACTAAAGCAGTAGAGTTGGTTGCCGATGTAGCGTTCCACTCAACATTCCCCGACAAAGAACTCGACAAGGAGCGCGAAGTTATTCTCGACGAGATAAACACCTACCGCGACTCGCCAAACGATGATATCTACGACTCGTTCGAAGATTTGATTTTTGCGGGATCGGAACTTGGACACAACATCCTCGGCACACCACGCTCATTGAAGGGCATCGACTCGGCTGCAATACATCGTTTTAGAGCACGCACTCACACTACCGATAAGATGGTCTTTTCATCCATCGGCAACATCTCGCTCACTCGCATCAGGGAGATTGCCGAGCGATATTTGGGTTGCTATGCTGCGACCAAGCGAGAGTTTGAGCGCGTAAAGCCTATCGAGGTTGCACCTTTCGAGAAGATTCTCAACAAGCGCACGCATCAGGCGCACTGCATTATTGGAGCAATAGCCTACAACCTTGCCGACAAACGCCGCCTACCGTTTGCGTTGCTCACTAATATCCTGGGAGGCCCGTGCGCCAACTCTCGACTCAATATCAATGTGCGCGAGCGCAACGGACTAACATACAATATCGGTGCGGCCTACTCATCGCTTTCGGATTGCGGTTTGGCAAGCATCTACTTCTCGTCAGACCACGAGAACTCGGAGCGTTGTCGTGAGATTATTGCAGGGGAGATTAAGAAGTTGCAGACTACAGCTCTCACCTCTCGCCAACTCTCGATGGCAAAGCGGCAATTTATTGCACAGCTGGCAATCATCAACGAGGGAGCGGAGGGTTATATGCTTGGCGTAGGCAAGAGTTTGCTATCCTATGGCGAGGTCGACACCTTGGAGGAGTCATACCGCAAAATTAATGCTGTCACCGCCTCGGAGATTATGGAGGTAGCAAACGATGTGTGGCGCGAGCCGTCGGTATTACTTTACAAGTAAATTGAGAATTGAGGATTTAAGTTGAAAATTTAAAAGTACCTACCGAGCGTTTTGCTCGGCAGGTACTTTTTTGCTATTAGCCATTGGTCATTAGCTTTTTTTATGACATTGAATGACATACGCTCACATTGTTCGCTGAATGGCATCAATATGTTATCTCTTTATTGCTCCGTACTAGGCTGATTGTATGAATCGCCCTCCCATAAAGTTACCACCACTACAGCAGCGCAAGCAGCAATGCCTAATATAGGTATAAAACACCACAACAAAAGTGTCCAACTCTGACCTACATCGTGCAATCGTCTAATTAGAACTGAAAGAGATGGAATAAACAAAAGCGCTTCAATAAGCAACAATATGATATGTATAGCAAGAGGGTCAAACTTCAAGTTGGACACTAGAAGATAAGACAACAATAGGGCAAATGGAAGTCTTATCAACAAACAAAACAATTGCCACCACCAATACTCTGCACGCGTAGCGCACCCTTTGAAATCAAAGGCTTTTTTGAATCCATTTTTTACTGCAACTGAAAAAGAAATCATAATGTTTTAGTTTTTTTTTAATTATTGTGTTTTTGTAAAAAAAATATAGCGATATTAGCATTGTTAGAGTTGAACATTATTACCAATATTCGACTTCGTGTACCGTGCGTTTTTTCAATTCTTTTAACCGTTCGTTATCATTTTTATTCATTGGACTTTTCGGGAAAATGCCATAATGGTCTACATGCTCCTTACATTGCTGATATTTTATAACCTTCTTATTTGATGGATCTGTAATCTTTTTTTGTTCAAGTGATGCTCCACATATCGGACATATAAATTTTGCTAAAAAATCATTTTTGCATTGATTTGAATAATCCCTAGGGAACACACCGAAGTACTCTTTATGATTAGGGCATCGATGATATCCATCAATAACTGTTTTTCCATCATGACTAACTATTGTAAGCGGATCATCCAATGTGACATACTCAAGGGCATGTCTACATGTAGGACAGAAGAACTTTGGCTCTCCACTATCAAGATGCATCTTATGCTGCTTTATTAATCCCGAAATGTAATCTCCTAATGGTATATCTGAGTCGATTTTGCGCTGAAATTGGGATTCGGCACAGCATACTCCGCATTTTTTGCATATATAGAAGCCGTTAGAACATCGTTGAGTTTCACGACTATCAATGATTCCTCCGCATGATTCTTGAAAACAATGAGTTAAATATATCTTTTCTTTATTTGCACAGCCTATATTAGAGCAATGAAAATATACAACCCTGCGAGCATTGTAACCGTTGTTCGATTTATCTTTTATTGGCTCTATCATCATATTGCAGGATTTACATTGTAAATGCTTGCGAGATACTAATCTTTTAAGCCTATTGTATCCACTATAAGATTGTTGTAATAGACAGTCGTCACCATTGTTGATAATTTTCAACATATCATATAATGTATACTCGGTGTAATTGTCATGAGCGTGCAATCCTTTACAGAAAACACTTGAACCTCCACACCAAAAGCAGTGACCAAAATGTGGATACATCCATTTTTTACCCTCACAAAAATGAATCTCATCCTTTCTGCCTTCGTTGAAACTTTCGCTATAACACATTAACGCAGTAAAAGGTTGTTCCACTCCTGTTTGAGCGTATTTATGGTATAAATATTCTATCTCTATTAGATGTTGTTCTTTATATTTTCGCCCTATCACAGAATTTCTCAAGAAATCTACCACTTCATCTATTGAAGATGCAGGTATTGACCACATTTTTGTATCGGGATTGTATTTTCTTCCTGAGATGCATTTTAGCCGAGCGACAGAAATGCTAAATCTTACATATTCTATGTTCTCGTTGTATGTCAATTCGCATGATTTATCTTCATTTATTTTAAGTGTGGCAATTGGTATATTACCGTAGACATTGATATCATCTGGTTTCTTTTTTATATGAGTAAATCCTGTGCATGTATCAAACAGTGGGCTATTCGCAAATTTATTGAATAGGATCTCAAATTCATCAACCTTGTACGCCTCGTATATATTACGAATGGTATTATATATTTCCCAAACATAAGGAAGGCGCTTGTTTTCTAAAACAGATAGCAGACATTGGGTTAATATATATACATCTATCTCTAAGTTATTGCGATTGCTAACAATGGTTGATAGTTGAGGTATGGTGATAGAGGCAAAGCCCAAGCGATGCGCCTCTACTACTTTTCGCATAAACAAGATTTGCCTGCTATGAATGAGCTGAGATACAAAACCGTACCATTGATTGTCGAAACCATCAAAATTGTTACTTTCCAACCATTGTTTTATTTTGTCTACCATATCTACTAGTATATTGGGTGTTTTACGAAATATTCTATACGATTTCTTTTAGATAGATTATCTCCTACTTCATCAATAATGTTCTTTACACCAAGAACAAAGGCTGTACTCTCATAGTCATCCCATGTCTCACATTTAAAAAGAATAGAATTTTCTATAAATCTTTTAATGCGATTGATATTATCTTCGTCGTTTTTAACAACAGGAAGCCCGTAGTCATTTCTAAAATAAAACCAAACCTTATTTTTAGTTGTGCCATTTTTGTCGGTGATTGAGAATACTAAATTGGAATCAGCCTCCCATTTGTAATTGCTTTTTACTTTGTATCCGTTTTTAACTGTTCGATGTATTTCCCAATTACCGACCTTGATATCTTCTGCAAAATAATAATCCATATCCTTACAGATGTAAGAATATATCGTGTTACTTATCAATATTTCCATTTTTATTTTCTCTTTTTGCGCACCAGCCACGAATGTGCGGATTGTATAAAAAGAAAGTGTGAGGCCGATTAGTTTATCTGAATGGAGGTTCTGGAATACCTATGACCAAATAAACAATACCCCACACCCGTATTGGTAGGTATAGGGCAACGAAAGTGCCATTTACACCAATACACGGTGACGAGTGCGTTGCTCTCCTTGGTCATTTGAAATTTTCCAGATTTCCATTCAAGGATAAAAGCTAATACACTTTCATCAAAATATGTCTGCAATCCGAGGACTGCGCTACAAATTTAGAAATAATATTTGATAGTTGCGGTATTGTGGGCAAAAATTTTTAATTTTGCGGAAGATAAATCAAATCGTCATTCCGAAGGAGCGGAGCTACTGTGGGAATCTCCATTATTGTTATTAAAATTAAAAGTAGGAGATTGCCACGAGCCTAACGGCTCTCGCAATGACGATATATACAAAAATCTAATGGCTAATAGTTAACAGCCAAAATAATGGAGATTGCCACGGACAATAAATTGTCCTCGCAATGACGAATTAAAATAATTTTGCATTCTGCATTTTGAATTTTGCATTATGGATAAACTTGACCAATACATCGAGGCGATGTCCTCACCGCAAACGGAGTTGCTGCACGAATTGGAGCGTGAGACATATCTGCGAGTTATCAACCCGAGAATGATTTCGGGCCATATTCAGGGCAAGACCCTCGAGATGCTTGTGCGTATGCTTCGCCCAAAGCGCATCCTCGAAATTGGCACTTTTACGGGTTATTCGGCACTCTCGATGGCGGCGGGCCTCGAAGATGGCGCAATAATCGACACCTGCGAGGTAGATGACGAGTTGGAGATGATTGCAGCCGACTTCTTCGAGCGTAGCGGCTTGGGCGACAAGATTCGCCAACATATCGGCTCGGCACTCGAGATTGCTCCGAAGCTCGGCGAGAAGTACGACCTCGTATTCATCGATGGCGACAAGCGCGAATATCGAGCCTACTACGAGATGCTGTTCGAGCACAACCTCGTACACAGCAACTCGTTTATCTTGGCGGACAACATCCTCTGGTACGGAAAGGTTGTCGAGGAGGTCGCTCGCAAAGACAAACAGACACAGGAGATCATTGCCTTCAACGAATATGTTCGCAACGACAGCAGGGTAGAGAATGTCATTCTACCACTACGCGATGGTATCAACCTTATCAGAGTGAAATAACCTAACAGCAAAACAATATGAAACGAATCTTACTAACTCTTGCAGCATTGACTATGCTTTGCGGTACAAGCTTCGGCTGGAGTGTTCGCGAGCACGCCACCGTAGCCGAGATTGCCGAAAGACACCTCACCCCGAAGGCGAAGGAGCTAATAAAGAGCTACCTTGGAGGTCGCCCTATGGCATACTACGCCTCGCACGCCGATTGGTATCGCAAGGAGATGATTGTCGACATAGGTTTCGAGCCTGAGCATGGTAGTCGTATGGTGGTCTTTCCTCACACCTACCACGTCGACAAGAACTTCGTGCCCTACCGCGACATCATCAAGAAGGGCGAGAACAAGACGCACGGAAATATGCTCTACCATATCGACCGCATCGCAAAGAATCTCGCCGAGAACCACGCTTCGATGAATGATTCGGTGCGTCTGGTACATCTCTACCTCGTAATTCACGGCATAGGTGATATGCACTGCCCGATGCATATGCGATTTATCGACCGTGAGCCATCACTCGGCACATACAACATCTACTTCGGCAAGGGCAACAAGAAGAAAAAGATGAGTTATCACGGATTGTGGGACGCAAGAATGATTAGCGCAATACACCCTTGGAGCTACACTGATATGGCTCTGCTATTCGATATCTACACCGGAAAGGAGATTGCAAAGTTCCAAAAGGGCGACATCTTCGACTGGGGTAAAGACGCAGCAATCACATCGTTCCCGATGCGTGAATATCAGGCGGATGATGAGATAGACGAGATTGCTTATCGCAATAAGTATCAGCAAACGGGCGAGTTTCTGCTTACAAAAGCGGGCTACCGATTAGCAAAGGTTTTGAACGAGGTATTAAAATAGGCAACGGCGTATGAGAAGATATTCAATACTTTTGGTCATTGCACTATTCGTATGCTCCTCAGCATACGGTTGGGGGCGCAGGGAGCACGCCGCAGTGGCGAAAATTGCCGAAGACCATCTCACCCCAAAGGCCAAGGAGATGCTCCACAAATATATGCACCGCAGATCGTTAGTCTACTATTCGTGCTATGCCGATGACTATCAGCCGCTCTATATTGATCTCGGTTGGCAGCCATCGAACTACAGACGTATGGCTATGTTTCCGCACACCTATTGCGTAGACGAGAACTGCAAGCCTCCGCACTACATCCGCAAGGGCGACGAGTATGTAAAGAACTGCCTCTACTTCATCGAAACTTGGGCTAAAGAGTTGAAGGATAACCACAAAAAGATGAACGACTCGGTGCGTCTAACACACCTTGCGCTGATTGTGCACGCAGTGGGTGATATGCATTGTCCGGTGCATATCCGATTTCCGGGCGACACTTCGTTGGGTGTCTACAAGGTGCAGTACGGTAAAAAGGCAATGGATTTTCACCGCTTGTGGGATGCAGGTCTTGTAGGAGGTGTTAACCCGTGGAGTTACACCGATTTGGCTCGCGTAATTGATACTGCATCCGATGAAGAGGTTGCCGAGTGGTGCCGAGGTGATGTCTACGATTGGGGCGAAGATGCTGCACGCACTGCTATACCATTGCGCCAATACAAGCCTAACGAGGTTATCGACCCTTCCAAGTTCAAACGCGACAACCTCGAAACCGTCGAACTGCTACTCCGCAAAGCGGGATATCGACTTGCAAAGGTATTGAACGATATATTCGAATAGAGAGATTGCGAAAATAAACGAGAAAGAGTTACCAGTGACGGTAACTCTTTCCTTTATTTACAAAGTGTAGTAAATGAATAAAAAGATGAAATTCAAGGCCTGCGAGGCGTTGAGCGTGGAGCATACTTTAGCGTATGTGAGCAGTTCAACGACCGAAGCGTAACGCAGAAGTTTGCTTATTATTCTTTTACTTTGTGTATCGAGCCTTGATATTGTCGGTTGCCTTCTTCAACAACTCGGCAGGGCAGCAGAGAGTGATGCGGACATAACGCTTACCCTCGGTTCCAAAGATGCCACCAGGAGTGAGGAACACATCGCACTTCTCCATAACCTCATCCGAGAAGTCGTAGCAATCGCCCTCGTAGTCAGCCGGAATCTCTGCCCAGATGAACAAACCGGCCTGATTTGGCTGGTAGGTACATCCGAGAGCATCGAGCAACTCGTTACCCTGCTTCTCGCGCTCACGATAGATAGCGTTCAACTCGGTGAACCAATCCTCGCCCAACGAAAGAGCGGTCTCGGCAGCAGCCTGAACAGGGTAGAACATACCCGAGTCCATATTCGACTTGAAGGTCAAGATCGAGTTAATCCACTCCTCCTTACCGATGATAACACCTACACGCCATCCAGCCATCGAGTGACCCTTCGACAACGAGTTCATCTCCATAGCCACATCCTTTGCGCCCTCGATCGAGAGGATCGACATCGGCTTGTCGTTGTTACGGATGAACGAATATGGGTTGTCGTGGATAATGAGAATGTTGTGCTTGCGACCGAATGCAACGATCTCCTCGAAGAGCTCCTTGGTTGGAGTCTGGCCTGTTGGCATACCAGGGAAGTTCGCGAACATAATCTTCACGCCCTCTACGCCAGCAGCCTCGATAGCTGCGAAGTCAGGCTTGAAGCCATTCTCCTTGTTGAGCGAATATGGGAGCATCACGCCACCTGTCATTGTTACAGCGGCCTTGTATGCAGCATAACCTGGGTTCGGCACGAGCACCTTGTCGCCAGGGTTGATGAAGGTCTGGCAGATGTGCATAATGCCCTCCTTCGAACCGATGAGTGGCAAAATCTCGGTGTTGAAGTCAACCTCTACACCATACCACTTTGCGTACCAATCGGCAAAAGCCTTACGCAAAATAGGCTCGCCCTTGAACGACATATACTTGTGTACATCGGGACGGAGAGCCTCCTTCGACAAACGCTCCACAACCGATGGATGTGGCGGAAGGTCAGGGCTTCCCATAGCCAACTTGATAATCTGACGACCTGTAGTCGCCTCAATCTCTGCAATCTCACGAAGACGGCGCGAGAAGTAGTACTCGCCAGTGCCATCCATACGATGCGCGCGCTCGATAGTAACCTTGCTCATAATATATATTAAAGTATTTGGATTTCTTTGGTGCAAAGATAAGAAAAAGTTGAGAGTTGAGAGTTGAGAGTTGAGAGATTTTTCAACAAAGAGTTAAAAGAATATGAGGTATTTCTTGCGGGTATGATTTTTAATACCCACGAGTGAGAGGAGTCATATTAGGGTGCCAGGTATGATTTTTAATACCCGAGAGGGTAAGGGGATGCCGTTTTCGAGTGCTTGGTATCGTTTTCGATACCTATGGCAGAGGGATGGGATTAAAGCAATCGCCTCGCAGACAGAATAAAAATCTACGAGGCGATAGGTGTCTAATAGGTTAGTATCAATTACTCAAAGTCATATCCTACAATATACGAAGCGTAGTCTCTCCAATACGATGCTGCTTTATATGCACTTACCGAATTGCGTGGCACATAAATCTTTCTGCCCGTAGCGTTGTTGTTGAACATATAACTGCTGCCAGTCGGAGGAGTTGTCGCCTTGCAATATACACTTGTCAGGCTACTGCAATTATAGAATGCATAAGTTCCAATCGAAGTAACGCTATCTGGAATAGTGATACTTGTTAGGCCGTCGCAATTATAGAATGCACAATTTCCAATCGAAGTAACGCTATCAGGGATTGTTACACTTGCAAGCGAGGTGCAATCAGAGAATGCATAATCTCCAATCGAAGTAACGCTATCAGGAATAGTGTATTCTGTTAATCCTACAGGAGCAAAAGAGTTTAGCACGCCATCAATAACCAAACAATGATTATCCGCAGAAGCGAACTTTCCATAGAAGGCTTTTAGACTACTGCAATCACAGAATGCATTAGATCCAATCGAAGTGACGCTATCAGGAATTGTGACACTTGTCAAAGAGGTGCAATAAGAGAATGCATCAGTTCCAATCGAAGTAACGTTATTCGGTATTGTAACACTTGTCATCGAGGTGCAACCATAGAATGCGTCCTCCCCAATCGAAGTAATGATATCAGGGATTGTAACACTTGTCAGCGAGGTGCAACGAGCGAATGCACCCTCTCCAATCGAAGTAACGCTATCAGGGATTGTAACACTTGTCAGCGAGGTGCAATTAAAGAATGCGTCCTCCCCAATCGAAGTAACGCTATCAGGGATTGTAACACTTGTCAGACTACTGCAATAATAGAATGCATAATCTCCAATCGAAGTAACGCCATCACCAATTATAACTTTGGTGAATTTTGAGCTATAAAATACGCCATTGTTATACGATGAAGT
>JAFVOR010000083.1 GCA_017505725.1 Alistipes sp. | reverse complement strand
GCCATATCTCTGCTTGCCAAGTTCGTATGCAGCAAGGATTCCAGAGGTTTTGTTGATTCCGCCATACTGGTCGACACCCACCATCAATACTGTGAGGTAGCGTTCAGCCTCAGGCATCGACTCTACGCCCCAAGGCTTACCGTTGTTGATATTGATGTCTTTGTAGTCGCGTACAATACCCCAATCGGTACAGATTACACCCTTGTAGTTGTATTTCGTACGGAGCAAATCTTTGATGATGTACTCGCTGTAGCCATTTGCTACATTCTTGCCCGATGGATCCTGACCATACGAAATGGTGTAGTAAGGCATAACGGCCGAGGCCTGCATTGTTCCACCCTCGAGTTTGAAAGCACCCTCGGTGAATGGAGTGAGGTGGTCCTCGAAATTCTTACCCGGATATACGGCATACTTACCAAAACCAAAGTGGGCATCGCGACCTGCCTCGCCTGTACCGCCACCCGGCCAGTGTTTAACCATTGCATTCACACTGTTCATACCCCAAGCACCTTCGAGTGCATCTGCGCCTTTCGATGTCTGGAATCCATCCGAATAGGCTCGAGCAAAATCGGTAGCCAACTTCGAGCCCTCGCCAAATGTTGCCATTACACGACGCCAACGAGGCTCGGTTGCGAGGTCAATCTGTGGTGAAAGTGCAGTTGCCATACCCAATGCGCGGTACTCGGTTGAGGCTACCTCTCCGAAGCGCAATGCCACTGCAGGGTCAAACGTTGCAGCCATACCGAGCAAGCCGGGCCATACCGAAATTTTACCTCCTGCACCTGCGTTGAACTCGTCATCTGCAATAAGTCCGTGTCGTGGGTCCGACGAGTTGTTGGCCGGGATACCGTGATCGAGACTCTCACACAGAGTCTGCACCTTGTTGTTCCACTCGGCCGCAACATAAGGGCTCTGCACCTTGGTAATAAGGATGTGGCGCACCTTGTCCTCGACGATAAACTTCAACTGCTGGTCGGTCAAATCCTCTGGCGAGGCGAACGACTTGCTGAAAGGTTTGCCATTGTAGGTACCCTTCTTCTTTCCCTCCTCGAGAGCAGGGAGTGTCTGGTGCGACGAGTAGAGCATCAAGCCCGCAATCTCCTCCAACGAGAGCTGCGAAGCCAAATCCTTGGCACGCTCTGCTGATGGGAGTCGCCAATCCTCATACTTGTCGAGCTTTCCGTTGCGGTTGAGATCTTTGAAGGCAAAGCCATCAACCTCCAGAATTTTCACTCCCGAGTTCTCGTTATAACCAAGAGTGCGACCACCTTGCTGGGTAATCTCGATAAAGTCGCCTTTATCGCTCTTTGTCCACTTTGCCTCTGCCGAAGCCGAGAAGGCAAGTGCGATTGCTGCTACTGCAATTAGTGTTCTTTTCATATTAGGTAGTTTTTAGTTGTTATCTCTTCTTTGGGGCGTACTTCTCCACTCGCCAATCCTTGATTACGCCGCTCCAGTTCAATCCGTAGGCGTAGTCGTAGATGTTGCCATCGGCATCCTTGTAACACTTTAGGTCGAATGGCACATCCTCCTTGTTCTCTTCGACTGTGCGCATATCCTTCGGCATCTGCAACGGAAGCAGACCCTGAGGCTCTGCCTTGCCCGCGATAATCTCCATAAATGCCTGATTCTGCACCTCGAAGCCGATGATGATGGCATCTGCTGCACCCTCAATCTCACCAAAGCACATCGGACGCTCTGCCGAAACTGCCAGGATTAGAGGCTTGTTGCCCATAGCCTTGCGGGTAGCGAGCACAGTCTCCATCTCGACCTTGTTGTGGGTGACTACTCTCTTGCCACGATAGGAGCGGTTGGTAGAGGCCTCCTTCGGGTCGCCACCTGCAAGGCTCACCTTGCGGGCATACTTGGCGGTGTAGTCGCCATACTGCAACGAGATAGGGGTGTAGCCATTGCCTCCCGCCTCAATGTCGGTGATGTGGTGACCACGGTCTACGGTAGGACCCTGGATAAAGACAAGAGCCACATCCGCATCGGCAGGACTCTCCACAATATCGAAATATTTGCGAACAAGGTTGAGCGAAATGCCATAACTCTCGTATGGCTCACCCTTGGTGCTATCGGTCCATTGGCTATATACAGGGTTGTAGGTGCGCTTTGGTACATAGACCTTAAGGCGTCCCTTCAATGGAAGTGTCGAGGCGTGGTTCTTGAGCATAACAACCGACTTGAGTTGCGCTGCAAAACCCTCGTTCATATGGTCGACACAACCCACCACTGCCTGCGACTTTGCAGGCTCGAGGTAGGAGTTCTCGAATAAACCTGTGCGGAAGATGTTCATAAGAAGTCGCACTGCCGACTCCTCGAAGCGGGTGCGGATGGCCTTCTCGCCATACTTCTGCTTGCCCAACTCGTATGCCTCGTGGATATGCTTTGTGGTGTTCACACCACCATACTGGTCTACTCCCGCCATAAGCACCTTGAGGTAACGCTCGGCTACCGGCATCGACTCCAAGCCCCACGGCTTACCTGTGTTGCGGTGGAGGTTTTTGTACTCGTTCACGATGCCCCAATCGGTGCAGATTACACCTTTATAGTTATATTTGGTGCGGAGCAGATCCTTGATGATGTAGTCGCTATAGCCATTTGCTACATTCTCGCCCGATGGGTCCACGCCATACGATATGGTGTAGTAAGGCATCACGGCCGAAGCCTCGATTGTACCACCTTCGAGCTTGAATGCGCCCTCGGTGAATGGCTTGAGGTGCTCCTCGAAGTTGTTGCCCGGATATACCGCATACTTTCCGAACGAGAAGTGGGCATCGCGACCCGCCTCGCCCGTACCACCACCAGGCCAGTGTTTGACCATAGCGTTGACGCTGTTTGTGCCCCACGCACCCTCGAGCGCATCCTTGCCCTTCGAGGTCTGGAATCCGTCGGAGTAGGCGCGAGCGATGTCGGTAGCCAACTTCGGACCCTCGCCAAATGTCATCATCACACGACGCCAACGAGGCTCGGTGGCGAGGTCGATCTGTGGAGAGAGTGCTGTTGCCATACCCAAGTGACGATACTCGGTTGAAGCCACCTCGCCAAAGCGAAGTGCTATGGCAGGGTCGAATGTCGCTGCCATACCGAGCAGACCCGGCCATACCGATATTTTGCCACCTACGCCCGCTGCGAACTCGTCATCAGAGATGACTCCGTGTCGTGGGTCCGACGAGTTGTTGGCAGGAATGCCGTGGTCGATGCTCTCGCACAAGGCTTGCACCTTGTTGTTCCACTCGGCGGTTACATACGGACTCTGCACCTTGGCGATAAGGATATGGCGCACCTTATCCTTGATAAGGAACTCCAGCTGCTGATCGGTCAAATCTTGTGGCGAAGCGTATGATTTGCTGAATGGTTTGCCATTGTAGCTACCCTTGTGGGCACGCTCGTCTGGGGTAGGAATCATCTGTGACGACGAGTAGAGCATCAAGCCTGCAATCTCCTCCATCGTGAGCTGCGATGCCAAATCCTTGGCACGCTCCTCCGACGGTAAACGCCAATCCTCGTACTTGTCGAGTTTTCCGTTGCGGTTGAGGTCTTTGAATGCGAAGCCATCCACCTCCAAAATCTTCACGCCTGAATGCTGGCTGAAGCCGAGTGTGCGACCACCATCTTGTGTCACCTCTATAAAGTCGCCCTTGTCCACCTTGTGGTACTTGGGTTGTGCCATCAGAGTGCCTGTCCACAACAGAGCAACTGCAAATACTAACTTTCTCATTGTGAGTTATGTTTTAGGTTTTATTTCGTCTTGTCGAACGAGATTATGAAGGCTTGCGGGAACTCCTTGCGTACCTCGGCTATCTGCTTCTGCGCCATTGCTTTATCGGCAAATTCGCCGTAGCAATATTTATACTTCAGCGAGGAGTTGGTCTCCAATATCCACACCTTGCCGCGATAGCTCTTCAGCTCGGGGTGCGAGGTCGGGATATGCTTTGCGCTTGCCAAAAGTTGAATGGCGTATAACTTTGCGGTCGCCTTCGACTTGTGCTTATTCTCGTTATTTGTTGTAGGTCTGTTTTCGGTAGGTTTTGGCTCGCTCTTGATGGTCTCGGCAGCTCTCTGCTCCGCCACGGGTGCGCTATCCAGGAGGAGTGAGCGACGCACATTCTCGGTGTAGGTCTTTACTGCGCGGAATATGGCTGCAGCAATCTGATTTTGTCCCTTCTCCGATGTGATATATTTCAAATCCTCGGCATTCGACATAAAGCCTATCTCGGTAAGGATGCTTGGCATATCGGTGGCGTAGAGCACCTTGAGCGGTTGACGACGCACACCTCGGGTGCGCATACCGAGTTTGACATACTCCTCCTGAACGAGTCGGGCCAACATCTCGCTGTACTCACCATAGGTGAATTGCAGGTTTTGGATGTAGGCGCGCACGATAGTCGCGGTCTTCTGGTCGGACATATCGAGCAACTCCTCTTTGTTGTTGATGTAGAGCGAGTTCTGGTTTGCGCGTTGCTCCATCGGTGTTTCGCCCATAATGAGGGTCTCGGTGCCTCGAACCTCGCTGTTGCGGTGGGCATTCGAGTGGATAGAGATAAAGAGGTCACCTTGGTTGCGGTGAGCGATGTCGGCACGGGCCTGCAGATCATCGGTGAGAGCCTCTGCGAACATCTTGTCGACGGTGCGTGTGTAGACAACCTTTACGCCGGGTAGCCCCTGTTCGATGAGTGCACCGAGCTTGAGAGCGACCTTGAGGTTGATATCCTTCTCGGCAATGCCGCCATAGCGGGCACCCGGGTAGCGTGAGCCACCGTGGCCGGCATCTATCACAATAACTTTTACGCCTTGTGCAACATTATCTGCTCCAAAAGCGTTATCAGGCAGTAGTGCAAGCAATGCGATAAAGAGTGCAAAAACTATTCTTGTGCGATGAAAGTTGCTCATAAAGTTTGTCATATACACTTTTTTCACTATCTTTACGCGCTGAAAAAACGCGTGCCCGTGCGTATATGGGGCGTTGTTTGGCGTTTTTGCCGACGCTGTCGGCAAAGGTATGAATTTTTTTGGATTTTTGAAACTTTTTAGACTGAAATATCCGCTTTTGTTGGTTGTCGTTCTGGCAATCTGCTCGGTTGTGCTCGGCACAGCCGCACCTCGTTCGCTCGATGTGCGACCTCTGCAGGGCGATGCGAAGCGTGATTCATTAACTTCGCAGCCAACTATTGTTGTGCGCGACAGTGTGCCTGTGGCGCAGCAACCTGCACGCCGTCTTCGCCGTCTGCGACGAGCCGCCGATAGTGTGGCATCGCCTCTGCGTGACTCGCTTAAACCTGCTACTGCCGACACCGCAGTAATCTCGCATCGTCGTGACACCACCAAGTCGAAAAAGGGCGGCTCGATGATCGATCAGATTATCAGCGGAAAGAATACCGACTCGCTCTACTACGATGTAAAGAACAAGCGTGTCTATATCTACAATCAGGGCGATATCAAGTACGAGAATATGGGCTTGCAGGCCGACTATATGCAGATTGATATGTCGACCAAGGAGATCTATGCCTATGGTAAGGCGGACTCGGTGGATGGTCAGCAGAAGAACACCCACCCTGTATTCAGCGAGGGAGGTTCGTCATACACGATGGATACCATCACCTACAACTTCGGTTCGAAGAAGGCCTTTATTCAGGGTGTGGCGACCAAGGAGGGCGATGGCTGGCTTGTGGGCGGTCAGATCAAGAAGATGCCTGACAACTCCATTAATATCCGTCAGGGAAAGTACACCACTTGTGACCACACCGACCACCCTCACTTCTATCTCGCAATGACCAAGGCGAAGGTTATTCCGGGCAAGAAGATTATTACAGGTCCTGCCTACCTGGTGATGCACGATGTACCTATCTACTTCGCTTGTATCCCCGAGGGATTCTTCCCTATCAACCTCGGTCCAAAGTCGGGATTGTTGATGCCATCCTATGGTGAGGACGCCTCGCGAGGCTTCTTCATCAGAGGCTTGGGTTACTACTTTATCCTCAACAAGCATATCGACCTCGCCTTGACGGGAGGTATCTATACGCTCGGCTCGTGGGAGGTGAATGCCTCGTCGCGCTATGTCAAGCGATATAAGTATCGTGGAAATCTCAACTTCGACTTCTCGAGCATCAAGACGGGTGACAAGGGTGAGGCTGACTACATCAAACAGAACAACTTCCGCTTCACTTGGACCCACTCGCAAGATCCGAAGGCCAACCCGGGCTCGACATTCTCGGCCTCGGTAAACCTCTCTTCGAGCGGCTACTCCAAGTATTCGGCAACAACACTGAACGACATCCTTGCTACGCAGACCAACTCCTCGATATCCTACTCGAAGAGCTGGGCGGGTACCCCGTTCTCGCTCTCGATGAACTTCTCGGTGTCGCAGAACTCGCAGACTCGCCAGCTGGCCATCACTCTGCCTAATGTGGTCTTCAATGTGGCGCGTGTCTATCCGTTCAAGCGCAAGGATGCAATGGGCAAGCAACGCTGGTACGAGAAGATCGGTTTTACCTACTCGGCAAAACTCACCAACTCGGTGTCGACACCCGAGAAGGATATATTCACTATGCAGACCTTGAAGAATATGCGTAATGGCGTGGAGCACACCTTGCCGATATCGACCTCGATAAGCCTCTTCAAGTATATCAACATCTCGCCATCGTTCAACTACTCGGAACGTTGGTACTTCTCGCGCCAGCATCAGCAGTGGAATCCCGAGACCAATACCGTGGAGACACTCGATCCCGAGTATGGCTTCTACCGCATCTATAACTATAATGCGTCGATATCTGCCAACACTACCATCTACGGTATGTGGCAGATGAAGAAGAAGACAGCCAAGGTGCAGGCGGTGCGCCACACCATCACTCCGCAGGTGGGTTTCTCCTATGCGCCTGACTTCAGCAATCAGAAGTATGGCTACTACCAGACTGTGCAGACCGACTCGCTCGGTGGCCACAAGGTCTACTCGCCATACTCGAATCAGCCTTATGGTGTGCCGGGTGCGGGACAGCAGGCCAATATCAACTTCTCGCTCTCGCAGTCGCTCGAGATGAAGGTCTTGAGCAAGCGCGATACCTCGGGCGTGAAGAAGATTAAACTTATCGACGAGTTGCGTATCAGCGGCTCGTACAACTTCCTCGCCGACTCGCTCGGCTTGTCGAATCTGCCTGTGTCGTTCCGTACCACCATCTATGGCAACTTTGGTCTGAACCTCTCGTTTACACTCGATCCGTACGAGGTGACACCGCAGGGACAGCGTATAAATAAGTACCTTATCAGGCGTGGTATCCTGGGACGAATCACAAGCACGGGATGGAGCTTTGGCTACACCTTCAAGTCGCGACAGGATAAGTCGACACCTGCGGCGAATGATATCAACTCGATACCGCCGGAGTACTTCAACCCATTCTCTGATCCATACGGATTGATGGACCCTACGCTGCGAAGGCACTATATGGCAAGCTCCTACTACGACTTCTCGATACCGTGGAATATAGGTTTTAACTACGTCATAAGTTACAGTATAGCCTATACGAACAATGGTACGACGGGATTCAAACGGAATGTGTCGCAGACGATAGGTTTCAATGGTAGTGTCAATCTTACACCAAAGACGGGTATAACCTTCACGACGGGATTCGACATACAGAACAGGAAGCTGACCACCACCTCGATATCCATCACGCGCGATCTGCACTGTTGGCAGATGTCGTTTGTGTGGATTCCGTTCGGAACGCACAAGAGCTGGAGCTTCAACATTGGAGTCAAGGCATCGTCGCTTGCCGATCTGAAGTACGACAAGAGCAAATCGATGTACGACAACCTCTTCTAAGTGGGGTTGGAACGGTACGCCTTTTGTGCGATAGTAATAGCAGAAAACGATAAAAATTAGAGATATGACAAAGAAAACATCAGAGAATCAGGTAGTTGACGAGAAGGATGGCGTTGTTGAGGAGACAACTGCCCAGGCTACCGGTGCCGAGGCAGGTGCCAATATGGCAGACGGGACAGAGGCTTCTACTGACACTGTGGCAGAGGAGCCAAAGGTAGAGGAGCCAAAGGTAGAGGAGATTGATTGGAAAGATAAGTATATTCGTTTGCAGGCCGAGTTCGACAACTTCCGCAAGCGTACCTTGCGTGAGAAGATGGCTCTTATCGAGTCGGGCGGTAGTGATGTATGGAAGGCTGTGTTGCCTGTGCTCGACGATATGGAGCGTGCTATCACCGCTTCGGAGAAGAGCGACGACATCACCGCTCTGCGTGAGGGTGAGCGACTCATCTACAACAAGTTTGTAGACATTATGCGCCAGAAGAAGGTTGTCGAGATCGAGGCTATGGGTGTCGATTTCGATCCCGATCTACACGAGGCCGTGGCTCGTTTTGCTGCAGGAGAGGATAAGTCGGGTAAGGTTATCGATGTTGTACAGCGTGGCTACAAACAGGGCGAGAAGGTTCTGCGCTACGCAAAGGTTGTTGTAGGCGAATAAAACGGAAAGCTGAAAACGGAAAACTAAAAAGCCAATGGCTAAGGGCTGAAATTATGGCAGAGAAGAGAGATTACTACGAGGTGTTGGGTGTCGAGAAGAACGCCAATGCCGATGAGATAAAGAAGGCCTACCGTAAGGCGGCCATCAAGTATCACCCCGATAAGAATCCGGGTGACAAGGAGGCCGAGGAGAAGTTCAAGGAGGCAGCCGAGGCATACGATGTCTTGTCGAATCCCGATAAGCGTGCCCGCTACGACCAATATGGTCACGCAGGTATGTCGGATGCGGGCGGAGCAGGTGGCTTCGGAGGTTTTGGTGGCTTCGGAGGCGGAGGCTTCACGATGGAGGATATTTTCGAGCAGTTTGGTGATATCTTCGGAGGTCGCGGCGGCTTTGGCGGCTTCGGAGGTGGCGGTAGTCGTGGTCGCGGTGTGAATCGTGGCTCGGATATCCGTGTACGCATCAAGCTCACCCTCTCCGAGATTGCAAACGGCGCAACCAAGAAGATAAAGGTTACCAAGGATGTGGCCTGCGACAAGTGTGGCGGTAGCGGCGCGAAGGATTCGTCGTCGTACTCGACCTGCTCGCAGTGTAATGGCTCGGGCTATATCACAACGGTGCAGAACACCTTCTTTGGTCGTATGCAGTCGCAGTCGGTCTGCCCACATTGCGGTGGAGAGGGCCGAATCATCACAGCCAAGTGCGACAAGTGTGATGGTAGGGGCTGTGTGCGTGACTCGGAGGTTATCGAGATTAAGGTGCCTGCGGGTGTTGCTGAGGGTATGGCTCTCACCGTTCAGGGCAAGGGTAATGCCCCAAGCCGAGGCGGTATCAATGGCGACCTTATTGTGGTTATTGAGGAGGAGCGTAATGCCGAACTTGTGCGCGATGGCAACAACCTCATCCACAACCTCAATATCACCGTTGTGACTGCAATTCTTGGTGGCGAGGTCGAGGTGCCGACCATCGAGGGCAAGGCGAAGATCAAGATTGCTCCGGGAACTCACGCCGGCAAGGTGTTGCGTTTGCGTGGCAAGGGTCTGCCTGCAGTGAATGGCTATGGCAGGGGTGATATACTTGTGGTTGTAGACATCACAATCCCTTCGTCGCTCAGCTCCGACGAGAAGAAACTTGTCAAGGAGCTTGCCGAGAAGCCTCACTTCAAGGAGGCCGAGTCGGTCGAGAATCAGAATATATTCGAGCGAATGAAGAACTTCTTCCGTTAGTTTGAGGCTCTTTTTGGCATCTTTTCATTTTTGTCGCTTGGAAATAGGCCCGCTATTACCTTCGCTCCGAAAATGAAAACCTGCTCAAAAATAGTTCTCAAATAGATAGGAACCAGGAGATAAGAATTAGGAGTTGATTTTTTAATTCTCAATTTTTAACTTTTAATTTTTAATTTTAATTTGGTCTATGGGACTCTTCACACCGGTAAAGAGACACGCAAATGCGTTTCGCTACACACCACGCTACTACGACCCCGAGAAGGAGCGTAGAGAGCAGCGTCGCAGGGAGTTGTATGGCACATCTTCGCAGGATGATGGCGAGTATACGCCTGGCCAATACATCCGTACACAGCGTGATGCCCGTCGTGCATCCCGAGTCGACGGTGGCAAGCGCGGAGGCAAGATGCCGTCGATGATGCTTCTGATGTTGTTGGCGATATTGCTTCTTGGTGCCTATGTGCTTGTGCCTCGCATTGTCGAGAGCTTCAATACTGCACGCACCACGCCTGAGGAGCGTCAGCAGCAGGAGTACGAGGAGTTCAACCCATACACACCAATTACAATAGTACCAAACGATTATAAGGAGGAGTAGAGTTGGCAGATTGCATTAAGTTACTACCCGAAATTGTAGCAAACCAGATCAAGGCAGGCGAGGTTGTAGAGTCACCGTCATCGGTCGTGAAGGAGATGATGGAGAACGCCATCGATGCAGGTGCTACCGAGGTTACGGTCAACTATGTCAATGGTGGTCGTGACCTTGTGCAGATAGTGGACAATGGTCGCGGTATGTCGCCCATCGACGCCCGTATGGCCTTCGAGTGCCACGCCACAAGCAAGATATCGTCGTTGGACGATATCTATGCGCTCCACACCTTTGGCTTCCGTGGCGAGGCGTTGTCCTCCATCTCGGCGGTGTCGCAGGTAGAGCTTATCACCCGTCAGGCCGATTGCGAGGTGGGTACCAAGACCATCATCAATGGTGGTGAGTTTATCTCGCAGACCCCTGTGGCTGCCGAGGTCGGTTCGCAGTTTCAGGTACGCAACCTATTTTATAATACGCCTGCGCGACGCAAGTTTATAAATAGTAAGGAGAGCTCACTCTCCACCGATATCAAGCGCGAGTTCCGTCGAGTGGCCCTCTGCCATCCCGAGGTCTCCTGCACACTCTTGAACAATGGCGCACCTATCTACATACTTCCCGAGTCGTCGCTCGTGGAGCGCATCGTTGGCATTATGGGCAACGCCACAAGGCGCAACCTTCTGGAGGTCGATGTCGAGACTACCATCGCCAAGGTCAAGGGCTATGTTGGTCGCCCCGAGACTTCGCGCAACAACTCGAGCGAGCAGTATATGTTCGTCAATGGTCGCTTCTTCCGCTCGCCATATCTGAACAAGGCGGTGGCAAAGGCCTACGAGAAGCTCATTTCGGATAGGGCGTATCCAACATTCTTCCTATATATCGAGGTCGATGCCGAGCGCGTAGATGTGAATGTCCACGCCCAGAAGACCGAGGTCAAGTTTGCCGACAACGAGGCTATATGGCAGATTATCAATGCCGCAGTGCGTGAGACACTTGCCAAGAATGGTGCAATGCCTCTCATCGATTTCGAGGCCGAGGATCTGGTCGATATACCCGTAGCAACAAGCGGTGTCAGCTATGCCGAGCCGCGTGCTACAACCAAGGATAACTACAATCCATTTGCCGAGGGTTATGCTGTTGAGGAGGAGAAGAAGACGACAACCCCGAGCGGTGGCTGGTCATCTATGCCAAGCGTAGCGACAGGCTTCGATTTGGGCTCCGACTTCGACTTTGTCTCGTCGGCTGATGGTGCGGATGATGACTTCGACTATCTGGTGTCGGGCGAGAGCGAGGAGCAGTCGCTCACCTTCGAGGAGCCCACTCGCGAGGTTGCGCAGACTATATCGCTCTGCTGCGGACGCTATGCTGTTGCAATGTTTGCAACCAAGATGGTTGTGGTCGACTTGGTGCGTGCGCGTGAGCGTATGCTCTACGATCACTACGCATCGTCGCTTGTGAGCGGTCAATCGGTTTCGCAGCAGCTGCTCTTCCCGGAGGAGCTGGAGCTTAGTGAGGAGGAGTACGACCTTATAGAGGAGTATGCAGTAGATTTCGCATCACTGGGCTTCGATATCAAGACAAAGGGTGGTAATACCATCGAGGTTTTTGGTCTGCCTGCCGATGTCCACACCGAGCAGCTCGACCGAGCCATCTACGATATGTTGCAGAGTCTCAAGTTGCCGCAGTCGGCACTTGAGTTGCGTCGCAACGCCTTGGCAGAGTCGTTGGCCCATAGCGAGGCGGTGGGCAAGACTTCGTTCACGCAGGAGGATGCCGAGCGTTATGTTACGCATATCCTGGCTACAGCCGAGAGCTACACCCCTGCGGGCAAGCGAATTGTTGCGCCACTCTCATTAAACGATATTAAAAAGATGTTCGAATAAGATATGATACCGGGACTTCAAACACCACCTGTGGTGAAAAATCTGCTCATTGCCAACTGTGTTATCTACTTGGCGATGATGCTCATACCCTCTGTCAATCACTTTTGCGGAGAGTATCTCCAGCTCTGGTGGAGCAATCTCCCCTATGCTCCGCAGTTCCATAGCTACCAATTTGTGACCTATATGTTCCTGCACGGAAGTGGCTACCACCTCTTCTCGAATATGTTTGCGTTGTGGATGTTTGGTCGCACTCTGGAGTACGAGCTTGGCTCGCAGCGATTCCTCACCTACTACCTGGTGTGTGGCGTTGGTGCCGCCATCATCCAGATTGCCATTGCGTCGCTCCTTGGCGAGAACTTGGTACTAGTGGGTGCTTCGGGTGCGGTGTTCGGCCTCTTGCTCGCCTTTGGCCTGATGCATCCTAACAACCAGATTTACATCATTCCGTTCCCATTTCCAATCAAGGCGAAGTGGTTTGTGGTGGGCTATGCGGTGCTCGAGATTGCACTCGGCTGGTCGGGCGTCGAGACAGGTATAGCGCACTTTGCCCACGTGGGAGGTATGCTCTGGGGCTTGGCTCTGTTGCTATGGTGGCGCAAACAACGCAAGATATTCTTTTAGACTATGGCAGACTACTACTCAAATGATATAAGTCGCAAGAAGCGCAGGCGTGGCGGCACACGATTCAGCACCAAGGATTTGGTGAAGTTGCTGCTCGATGCTACTATGACTGTGCTGATGGTGGTGTTGCTCTTTTTCACCATTACCGCCATCGTCTGCCAATATGTTTCGCCCGAGAAGAGTGGATTCTTGTCGGTGGTGGCGTTGGGTGCTCCAATCATCTATCTGCTCGATGTTGTGACAATGTTCTATTGGGTGGTGCGAGGTCGCTGGTACTTCACGATTACAATGTTACTTATGGTCTGTGTGGGTGCGTTCTACATCTCGAAGTACTATAAGCTTGAGGTCGATCGCAAGTACGATGTCACCTACAAGGAGTCGCGCTTCACGAAGGTGATGAGCTACAATGTCTGCGAGGGACGCAAGAGTGCTCTGCTCGACTATCTCTTGTTGCACAAGCCCGATATCCTCTGCTTGCAGGAGATATCGACCAATACCGAACATTGGAGTGCCCTCACCGAGCGCTACAATAGCACGAATGGCAAATACCCCTATTCGCCGAATCAGATATTGTCGAAGTATAAGATTCTGCGTTCGGGCGAGATTGAGGGACTGCATCTGATGAATGGCCTTTGGGCAGACCTTCGTATCAAGAACGATACGATACGAGTGGTGAATATTCACCTCCAATCCACCGCCATCAAGGTGGAGGATACCCGCTTCCTCGAGTCGCACAAATATCTTGTCGACAAGGAGCGAGAGTCTAAGTTGCGTAGCATTGTGTCGCGTCTGGTCGAGAATAATCGCAAACGAGCTTTGCAGGCCAAGAGTGTTGCCGACTTCCTTGCAAAGTCGCCCTACAGGGTGATTGTCTGTGGCGATTTCAACGATGTGCCACTCTCCTACACCTACCACACCATCTCGAAGGGGCTCGATGATAGCTTCTCGAAGATGGCGGATGGCTTTGCCTACACCTACAACACTCGCTACAAGCTGCTGCGTATCGACAACATACTCCTCTCGCCATCCATCGAGGTGGTATCCTATGAGGTAGATAATGGGGTGGAGTTGTCGGACCACTTCCCTGTGATAACACGATTGAAGTTCAATACAAATAATAAATAGGTATGATTATAGACTCGATAAAGAGTGCCGAGCAGTACTACTTGCTCTCGCCACGCATCAAGGAGGCCTTCGACTGGCTTGCATCGACCGATGTTGCTCAGCTCGAGGCGGGTCGCCACGATATCGATGGCGACAACCTCTTTGTGAATGTTATGGATGTCGACCTGAAACCTCGCCACGAGGCGGCACTTGAGGTGCACGACCGCTACCTCGATATCCAGATTATGGTGGGTGCCGACGAGGAGTACGGATGGTCGGAGCGTTGCGACTGCCACTCCCCACGCGAGGAGTTCAACCGCGAGCGTGATGTGCAGTTCTTCACCGATGCACCGCAGACATTCTTTACGCTTAACGAGCGTCAGTTTGCCATATTCTTCCCGAAGGATGCCCATGCACCAATGCTTGGTGAGGGTAAGGTGCGAAAGTTGATTTTCAAGTTGCTTATTAACTAAAACAACCACTTAATATGAAGAAGATTTTAACCCTTGTTGCAGCACTTTTGACATTTGCTGTTGTATATGCCGAGAGCGTGCAGACCGTGATTATTCCTCGCCCTATGGAGGCTAACTCCGCAAAGGGCTCTTACACCATCTCGCCAAAGAGCGTTGTGGCTGTTACCGATGCAGCATTGGTGCGCTCGGCAGAGCTCTTCGCAGAGTATGTAGCCAAGGATTTGGGCGCTACACTTGCCGTAGAGCAGAACGAGAAGGGCGGTATCGTGCTCTCGCTTGATAAGTCGCTTTCGAAGGAGGAGTACACCTTGACCATCTCGTCGAAGGGCGTGCAGATTGTTGGTGGAACTCCTGCTGCAGTATTCTATGGCTTGCAGAGCCTTCGTCAGCTTATTTCGGCCGGCGAGGTTGTCAAGAAGGGTATAAAGCTCGCAGGTGTGGAGATTAAGGACAAGCCGCTTGTTGGCCATCGCGGTGTGATGCTCGATGTGGCTCGCCACTTCTTCACCGTAGCCGAGGTTAAGCGTTTTATCGACATTGCCGCCATCCACAAGATGAATGTATTCCATTGGCACTTGACCGACGATCAGGGATGGCGTGTCGAGATCAAGAAGTATCCGAACCTCGTTAAGGTGGGCTCCAAGCGTAAGGAGACCATCATTGGTCGTAACAGCATATCGAATACCTATGACGGTACACCTCACGGTGGTTACTACACACAGGAGGAGATCAAGGACATCGTAAAGTATGCAGCAGAGCGTTACATCGAGGTGATACCGGAGATTGATATGCCTGGTCATATGGTGGCAACTTTGGCATCGTATCCACACCTCGGTTGCCGTGACGAGAAGTTTGAGGTTCGCACCCGTTGGGGCATCAGCAAGGATGTCCTCTGCGTAGGCAAGGAGTCAACCTTCGAGTTTGTCGAGGGTGTTCTCGATGAGGTATTCTCGCTCTTCCCATCGAAGTATATCCACCTCGGTGGCGACGAGTGCCCTCGCGCTCGCTGGAAGGAGTGCCCGCACTGCCAGAAGCGCATCCAGGAGGAGGGACTCAAGAATGAGGATGAGCTTCAGAGCTACTTTATGCACCGTGTCGAGAAGATGCTTGCAAAGCACAACCGCAAGATGATTGGCTGGGATGAGATTATCTATGGCGGCATCAACAAGAGTGCTACCATTATGTTGTGGAACGACCGCAATCGCGCAAAGGCTATATCGCTCGGCAACGATGTGATTCTCTCTCCAAAATATTTCTGCTACATCGACTACTATCAGACCAAGCGCCCATATAGCAACAAGGAGGGCTTGATGTTCAAGGAGCGAATCCTCACACTCCGCAAGGCATATAGTCTGAATCCGTTCGAGGGCTTGCAGCCATCGGAGTATGGTCGTATCAGAGGTGTGCAGACTAACCTCTGGACCGAGTATATTGCCGACTTCGAGCGTGTGCAGATCAAGACCTTGCCTCGTTTGGCAGCTACTGCCGAGGCCGGTTGGACTATTGGTGAGAAGAACTTTGACGACTTCGCACGCCGTTTGGAGCACCTCCGTCGCCTCTACGATAAGTGTGGTATCCGCTATGCCACCTACTTCTTCGATGGCGTAGATGAGATTGAGTAAAGAAACCAATAAAAATAATAAATCTATGAAAAAACTAATTTTGGCTATGTCAGCATCAGCACTTCTTGTTGCGTGCGCAGGCAACGATATGCCCGTAGCGCAGTTGCCGGAGATTGACACCTCCAACCCTCTCTTGGCGGAGTGGGATACTCCACACGCCACACCTCCATTCGACAAGATTTCGATTTCGGACTACGAGCCTGCTTTCGAGACTGCAATCGCAGTGAGTCGTGCCGAGGTCGACGCTATCGTTAACAACCCGGCGAAACCTTCGTTCAACAACACCATCCTTGCACTCGAGAAGCAGGGAGAGTTGCTCGATCGCATCTCGTCGGTATTCTTCAATATGTTGCAGTGCAACACCTCGGATGAGTTGCAGGCTATCGCAATGCGCGTTCAGCCAAAGTTGACCGAGCTCGGCAACGATGTCTCGCTCAACCCGGAGTTGTTCAAACGAGTGAAGGCTGTCTACGACAATCCGGGATGGTGCCTCTCGAAGGAGGATAAGAAGCTCCTCGAGAACACCTACAAGAGCTTTGTTCGCAGCGGTGCAAACCTCAATGATGCAGACAAGGAGCTCTATCGTCAGTACTCGTCGGAGCTCTCGCAGCTTACACTCCAGTTCGGTCAGAACTCGCTTGCTGCAAATAACGCCTTCTCGCTCAATATCACCGATGCAAAGAAGGTAGCCGAGTTGCCAGATTTTGTGAAGGAGGGCTTGGCTATGGAGGCAAAGGCTCGCGGACAGAAGGGTTGGACCGTAACTTTGAAGGCTCCGAGCTATGTTCCGTTTGTGACCTACTCGTCGCAGCGCGACCTGAAGGAGAAACTCTCGCGTGCTCGTGGCTGCTGCGCTATCGGTGGTAAGTTCGACAACACCGAGAATATCCGCAAGATTACCACTTTGCGCCTCAAGATTGCTAACTTGCTCGGCTACGAGCGTTATGCAGACTATGTCCTCGACAACCGTATGGCCGAAAAGACCGAGACCGTAAATTCGTTCCTTGCAGAGTTGCTCGAGCAGACCAAGGAGTATGCCGACAAGGACTACGCTACACTCAACGCCTACGCAAAGTCGCTCGGTTTCGAGGGCGATATCCAGTCGTGGGATTGGGCTTACTATAGCGAGAAGTACAAGAACGAGAAGTATGCAGTAAGCGACGAGGCTGTTAAGCCTTACCTCGAGCTCGAGAATGCAAAGCAGGGTGTATTCTTGCTTGCCAACAAGCTATATGGTCTCACTTTCAAGCCTGCTGAGGGCGTTGCAAAGTACCACGAGGATGTCACCGTATATGAGGTTTCGGAGGCAAATGGCAACCACTTGGCTATTCTCTACCTCGACTTCTTCCCACGCGATTCGAAGCGTGCAGGTGCTTGGATGACCGAGTTCCGTGGTGCCGAGGGCGATGTCCGTCCACTCGTGTCGCTCGTGATGAACTTCACCAAGCCTACCGAGAGCACACCTTCGTTGCTCACTTTCGACGAGTTCACCACCTTCCTTCACGAGTTTGGTCACGCTTGCCACGGTATGTTGGCAAAGGGTAAGCACGGCTCGTTGAATGGTACCAATGTATTCCGTGATTTCGTGGAGCTCCCTTCGCAGATTTTGGAGAATTGGGCTTACGAGAAGGAGTATCTCGACCTCTGGGCAAAGCACTACCAGACAGGCGAGACTATGCCTGCCGAGCTTATCGAGAAGATTATTGCTGCAAAGAACTACTTGGCAGCCTACGCTAATGTTCGCCAGCTCTCATTCGGTATGACCGATATGGCTTGGCACACTCTCACTGCACCTTACGAGGGCGACATCGTGGAGTTCGAGCTTAAGGCTATGGCCCCTGCACAGGTACTCCCTGTAGTTGAGGGTACTGCACTCTCTCCAACCTTCGGTCACCTCTTCTCTGGTGGTTATGCTGCAGGCTACTATGGCTACAAGTGGGCCGAGGTGCTCGCTGCCGATGGCTACTCTCTCTTCACCGAGAAGGGCATCTTCAACCAAGAGGCTGCATCCCGTTTCCGCGCACTCCTCGAGGGTGGTGGCAAAGAGCATCCAATGGATCTCTATGTCAAGTTCCGCGGTCACAAGCCACAGACTAAGGCTCTCATTGACCAAATGGGCCTTAAGTAAAAAATCGTTCTGAAAAAATCGTTCTGATTGGTGAATTTTGCACCAACCTTCAGTAGCCGAACTCCTCACATAGGTTTACTATGCTGCGGGTTCGGCTCTTTGTTTGGCACAAAATTCCCTCAATCATTTACGATTTTTGTGCGCAGGTAGGTTCTGATTGGCTCTTTTTGAGTCGCTCTTCAATAGCCGAGTTGCTCACATAGGTCTACTATGCTGCGCACTCGGCTTTTTGTTTCGCACGAAATTGCCTCCGCCATTGACGATTTTTGTGGGTTACTGGTTGTTAGAGTCGTTAGGGTCGTTAGCGGAAATTAATCCTCAATCGAAAAAGTTTTTCTCTTTCTCTCAAACGACCTTAACGACCCTAACGACTCTAATGATATGTGTCAAAGCCAATGGCTACAGGCCTAAAAATGCGTAGATTATGATTCCTATTGCTGCCGAGGCGACAATCATCAATATAGGATTGACCTTGCGGTAGGAGCCTATAAGACAGGCGGCAAAGAGTAGCCACGACCACACATCGGTGAAGTTCTCGTTCGCGCCTGTGCGTGGGTGTATCATAAGTAGTGCTGCTGAGGCAATCATTCCCACCACGATAGGGCCTACAGCCTTCATCACCATCTGTATATAGCGGTTTTCGCGGTGGCGCAAGAAAAATCGAGTGAGGAACAACATCAGTGTCAACGATGGCAGACACACAGCAAAGGTTGCCACCACCGAGCCAAATACGCCGCCAATGGTGTAGCCGATGTAGGTCGCGGAGTTGATGGCAATAGGGCCGGGGGTGATTTGTGACACCGCCACGATGTCGGCAAATTGTGTCGCGGTGAGCCAGCCGCGTTGCTCAACAATCTCGTTCTGGATAAGCGAGAGCATAGCATAGCCGCCGCCAAAGCCGAAAAATCCAATCTTGAGGTAGGAGAGGAATAGCTGCAAATAGATCATTGCTTAACCCCCTTTCTGCCATTCGCAATGGCTATTACGACGCCTACTGCCACGCCTGCGGCAATGAAGTAGACGGGCGAAACACCAAACCACCAAACCAGCATCGCCACCGCAGCCGAGACTGCGATGAGATACCACTTCATACCCTTGACCAAGCCCATCAGTGGTGCTACGATAAGTGCTACCACCGCAGGTCGCATAGCACGAAATGCCGCATCGACATATCGGTTGTCGCGCACCTCAGCAAAGAAGAGAGCCAAGAGCAGAATTACTATGAACGAGGGCAGCACTGTGCCGAGGGTTGCCGCTATGGCACCCAACACACCGCGTGTCTTGTAACCTACGAAGACCGATGTGTTTACCGCAATCGGGCCCGGCGTAGATTGTGCCAGGACCAACATATCGAGGAAGTCCTTATCCGAAATCCACTTGTGTCGCTCGATTACCTCGCGCTGGATGAGCGGAATCATTGCGAATCCGCCTCCGAAGCTGAAGAGACCTATCTTGAAGAATGTTGTGAATAGTTGTAGTAGCATCCCGATTACAAGTTATTCACGATCGAAACCATATCTACTGCCACTACCGCTGCTGTCTCGGTGCGGAAGCGTTGTGTGCCGAGGGTTATCTCCTCGAATCCGTACTCCACAGCCAGACGCACCTCCTCAGGCGAGAAGTCACCCTCGGGGCCAATCAGAATCAGTGCATCCTCGCCCTTGCGGATGGTCGAGGCGAGATAGCTCTTCTCCTTGACGGCATCGCCACAATGGGCTATGAACTTGCGGCCCGCAAACTCCGAGCGCACCAACTTGTCGAATGGCGTAATCTCCTCCAATACGGGGTGGTAGGCCTTGAGTGACTGCTTCACGGCGGCGGTGATGACCTTCTCCTCGCGCTCGTGCTTGATTACCTTGCGCTCACTGTGTTCGCTCACTACAGGCACGAATCGTGCAACGCCAATCTCGGTTGCCTTCTCCAGGAACCACTCGTAGCGGTCGATATTTTTGGTTGGCGCAACCGCCATAGTGAGGTTGTAGGGTAGTTTCTCGAATTCGGCAAAGAGCTCAACCACACGCACAAGGCAGTGCTTCGGATGTGCGGATGCCACCTCGCAACGATAGAGCGAGCCTCGACCATCGGTGATATGAAGTGTATCGCCCTCGACAAGGCGCAAAACCTTTACGGCGTGGCGCGACTCCTCCTCCGAGAGGATATATTCGGGTGCAGTGAACTCTGCGGCGTAGAATAGTTGCATTGCTTGCGAAAATTTATTATCTTTGCGATAGCAAATATAGTAATTTTTTATGGAAATGAAGCGTATAGTTGTTCTATTATCACTAATTATGGTTACACTCAACATTACATCTTGTTCCTCGCCGGTTGCCGACACGAGCAATCCGCTGCTTACGGAGTGGGATACACCATTTGGCGTGCCTCCGTTTGACCGCATCGAGACCAAGCACTACAAGCCGGCCTTTGAGGAGGCTATGAAGCGTCACAATAGCGAGATTGAGGCTATCCTTGCCAACGCCGAGGAGCCGACATTCGAGAATACCATCCTCGAACTCGACCGTTCGGGAGAGTTGCTTGCCACCATATCGGAGCTCTTCGGTATGATGTGTGCTGCGATGAATGACGAGGATATGACCAAGATTCAGGAGAAGGTGATGCCTCGGCTCTCGGCTCACTACGATGCTATATCGATGAATGAGGCGTTGTTCAAGCGTATCAAGGTGGTCTACGATAAGCGCAATAGCTGCGGTCTCAATGCCGAGCAGATTCGTCTTGTCGAGAAGATGTTCGATAGCGCAAAGCGTCAGGGTGCTCTGCTCGATGCCGACAAGAAGCAGCGTCTGATGGAGATTAACGAGGAGTTGTCGCTCCTCACTGTCCGCTTCGACAACAATCTGCTTGCCGAGACCAACGATTTTAAGTTGGAACTTGCAGCCAACGAGGTGAACGACCTTCCGAAGGCGGTGCGCGAGGCGGCAAAGGTCGGTGATAATAAATATGTGTTCACCCTCCACAAGCCGAGCCTTCTTCCGTTTTTGACCCACTCCCGCAACCGTGAGTTGCGTGAGCAGATATACAAGGCCTATCTCAACCGTTGCAACAACGATAACGACCACGACAACAAGGCTATCATAGCCGATATGGTGCGTCTGCGTATCGAGAAGGCGCAGTTGTTGGGTTACGATAGCTATGCCGACTATGTGGTATCGGAGCAGATGGCAGGCTCGCCAAAGGCGGTCTATGCGCTGCTCGAGGATATCTTCGCCCAGGCGGTGGAGAAGGCGAAGGAGGAGTTGGCCGAGATGGAGGTGATGTTCAAGAGAGATCATCACGGAGCGAACGACAAGTTCGAGTCGTGGGATTGGTGGTACTATGCCGAGAAGGTCCGCAAGCAGAAATATAACCTGAACGAGGAGATGATCTCGCCATACTTCGCACTCGATAATGTGCGTCAGGGTGTCTTCAATCTCGCAAATCGTCTCTATGGTTTGACCTTCCGCCCTGTTGTGGTGCCACAATACCACAAGGAGTCTTCGGCGTATGAGGTGATGGATGGTGATGGCTCACACCTCGGTGTGCTCTACTTCGACTTCCACCCTCGTGCAAGCAAGTCGCAAGGTGCGTGGTGTGGCTACTTCCGTCGTCCGGGCTACGATCGTGAGGGCAATCGCATACACCCTGTAGCGAGCATCGTCTGCAACTTTACCCGCCCTAACGAGCAGGGTGTGGCTCTGCTCTCCATCGACGAGGTGTCGACACTCTTCCACGAGTTTGGTCACGCACTCCACTTCCTCTTCTCGGATGTGCCTTACAATGGCTTGCTCGATGTAGAGGGTGACTTCGTGGAGCTTCCGTCGCAGATTATGGAGAATTGGGCATTCGAGGAGGAGCTGCTCAAGACCTATGCGCTCCACCATCGCAACAACACAACCATCAACAAGAGTCTGATCGAGAAGATTCACAATAGCGCACAGTTCAATCAGGGCTTTGCTACAACCGAACTCCTGGCGGCAGCCTTGGTCGATCTGGATATACACTCGCTTACCAAGTACGAGGAGGGCTTCGATGTGATGGCATTTGAGAAGAGTGCACTCTACACTAAGCGTGGTATGATCACCGAGATAGAGCCTCGCTACCGTTTGCCATACTTTGCCCACATCTTCGCAGGTGGCTACTCGTCGGGCTACTACTTCTACACCTGGGCAGAGGTGCTCGACAAGGATGCCTTTGCTGCATTTGTAGAGACGGGCGATGTCTTCGATCGTCGCACCGCACAGGCTCTGCGTAAGCTCCTCTCGAGTGGCGGTAAAAAGGATGGTATGACCCTATATCGTGAGTTCCGAGGTGCCGAGCCAAGCCGCACTCCGCTGCTCAAGGCACGCGGTTTGTGGGTTGAACCCGAGCCAACCCCCGAAGATGCAGAGGCTGCGATGGCTGAGGCTGCATTGAATGTGCAGTCGGCACTCAACCAATAGATTTTTTTTAGATTCGCAGGATGGATTTTAAGCTGGTATCGGACTATGCTCCAATGGGCGACCAGCCCGAGGCGATAGAGCAGTTGGTGGCGCACCTTCAGCGAGGTGTGCCTGCTGCCACATTGCACGGTGTGACGGGCTCAGGCAAGACCTTTACTATGGCCAATGTCATAGCCCGGCTCAACCGCCCTGTGCTTGTGCTGAGCCACAATAAAACCCTCGCGGCGCAGCTCTATAGCGAGTTCAAGAGCTTCTTCCCGGAGAATGCGGTGGAGTACTTTGTATCCTACTACGACTACTACCAGCCCGAGGCCTATATCCCCTCGACTGACACCTACATCGAGAAGGATCTCGCCATAAACTCCGAGATTGACCGTATGCGACTCTCGGCAACATACTCGTTGCTCTCGGGTCGTCGCGATGTGATTGTGGTGGCGAGTGTGTCGTGTATCTATGGTATCGGCAACCCTGCCGACTTCCACTCCACGATGGTGCAACTCAAGGTGGGCGATGTGATGGCTATGAAGCATTTGATGTATCGCCTCGTCGAGATTCTCTACACTCGTGTCAATGGCGACTTGGAACCTTCGACCTTCCGTCTTACGGGCGACACCATCACCATACGCTCCTCGATAGGCAACCACTGCTACCGAGTAACATTCTTCGATGATGAGATTGAGGATATCTCGCTTATCGATGCCGAGTCGGGACAGCGCCTCGATTCGCTCGATAAGGTGAATATCTACCCGGCAAACCTCTTCGTGCCGAGCAAGCAGCGAGTCGAGCAGGCGGTCTTGAATATCGAGGCGGACCTCGAGACACAGATTGAGTTCTTTACCAAGGAGGGGCGCGAGCTGGAGGCCAAGCGCATCGAGCAGCGTGTCAACTATGACCTCGAGATGATTCGCGAGTTGGGCTACTGCTCGGGTATCGAGAACTATTCGCGCTACTTCGATGGCCGCTCACCGGGTATGCGCCCATTCTGCTTGCTGGACTACTTCCCCGAGGATTCGCTCTTTATAATCGATGAGAGCCACGTCACCGTGCCGCAGGTGCGAGGAATGTTTGGTGGCGACCGCTCGCGTAAGGAGAATCTTGTGGAGTATGGTTTTCGCCTCCCCGCTGCACGCGACAACCGTCCGTTGCGATTCGAGGAGTTTGAGTCGTTGCAGGGGCAGACTATCTATGTGAGTGCCACCCCTGCACCATACGAGCTGATGCGAAGCGAGAATAGCGTCATCGAGCAGTTTATACGCCCTACGGGAATTATCGACCCTGCGTTGAGGGTGTGCGATGCTACGCACCAGATAGATAGGCTAATGGAGGATATCGATGAGTGCGTCAAGCGAGGCGGAAAGATGATTGTCACGACCATCTCGAAGCGAATGTGCGAGGAGGTCTCGGCCTACCTCGAGAAGATGGGTGTGCGTAGCCGCTATATCCACTCCGACCTCGATACATTGGAGCGTGTGCAGATTATCGAGGATATGCACGCCGACCTCTTCGATGTGCTGTGTGGAGTAAACCTTCTGCGTGAGGGTATTGATTTGCCCGAGGTGTCGCAGGTGTCGATCTTCGATGCCGACAAGAATGGCTACCTCCGCAACTACACTGCAATGACGCAGGTGGCAGGTCGTGCTGCTCGTCACGCCAAAGGTCAGGTGGTGCTCTATGGCGCAGTCTGCACCGATGCTATGCGTCGCACCGTCGAGGATAGCAACCGTCGTCGTGAGCGTCAGATTCGCTACAATATCGAGAATGGAATTATGCCTCGCCAGGCCAAACGCAATGCTGCACAGCCGAGTCCACTGCTCGATGGCATCGGCGAAGGTGTCAACAATATTGTTAACGATGTGCAAGCGCCATATTCGGTGGGAATCACTGATTCGCAATATGTTGCAGATAACAGGGCGCAGTACCAGGAGGCCGAAAATATCGACGCTTTGATCGAGCAGGCACGCAAAGATATGGAGCGTGCAGCCAAGAGCCTCGACTTTATGGCCGCCGCACGCTATCGCGACCGAATGTACGAACTCCAAGAGATCCGCAAGGCCTCACACGAAGCAAAGGAGTACCTTCAGACCCCAAAGCGGTAAAAGCGACTGCCATTAAGCGGTCCAGAGGACTGCGTTGCCATTAAATGTCATTAAGGGCTGAAAGCCCGAATGCCATTAAATGTCACAAAATTGGCGCAAAAAATAAGAGGGCGTTTCCCAACGACCTCTTACCTCGGGGCTCATTGCAAGCCCCTTTACTAACCCAATGGTTGTAAACATTTGATGATACACTATATGCAAATTGAAAGAAAATTTTTTGTTGTTTGAAAAATAATTTACTACTTTTGTAACAGCGTTGCAGAATATGTAACGTTTTAGATGGCATTTAGGGCTATTGGATTTGTAACAAAAACGACCAATTTTTAAGAACAAAAACACCAATAGGCACGATGAAAGCCTTCGCCGTATGGCGTGGGTTGTGCTTGTGTTTTTGTGGGTGCTTGGTCGTACCTTGTTACATCAAGTGCACCCACGTTTTCTTTTTATGGTATTCTCCATATTTTAAGTTAAACGGTTGCTATCCGAAAAGCGACAACACTTTTTGTTTAACTTAAATAATCAAAGTACTATGAAAAATTTATTTCTATTTTTAGTGGCAATTTTGTTGTTTACAGCCGAGTTCTCTCAGGCACAAACCAAAGTACCTTGTACAAACTGTGGGGGCTCGGGACAAATGATTTGCCCTTGCGGGGGTAGTGGCGGTACGTACACAATGTTTGGTTTCACGCCCTGTATGAATTGTGGCGGAAGAGGTCGCGTGGTTTGTTTTTTATGTGGCGGATATGGCTATATTGTAATGCCAGATCCAACATCTTTTCCAATATATCCGAGTGGACCTATTTACGACACAGGAAGTTCTTCTCATAACTCTAGCAACAGTAGCAACTCGTCATCAAGCAAATCATCATCTAACCGTTCAGAAACAGACTTATGTCTATTATGCTATGGAGATGGAAAGTGTCATAGCTGTCATGGCTCGGGATGCCGCACAGACAATTCGTTTGGAACAGGCGTAGATTATAGCAAAAAATGTGGCGTGTGTGGCGGTAACGGAAAATGTACAAGGTGTAATGGCGTCGGAAGACACTAATATGCTTATTCATAAAGTATTATTATCGTGTTCGTATTAAGATGTGAGCACATTCTATAATTAACTTAATCTAATTTTTAACAACTATGAAAAAACTCTTGTTTATACTATTTATCAGTACATGTATTGTAGGTTGTGGGTCAAAAGCACGAAAGTCTTGTGAAATATGTCGTGGTACAGGTAGCTGTTATCACTGTAAAGGATTGGGGACACGCAGTACCTATGTTAGTGGTAATACTGGATATGTTGAACACCAATGTTTCCAATGTTATGGAACAGGTTTTTGTTCTGAATGCGGTGGCGATGGATACATTAATGATTAAAAAATAGGCGAGAGTTTCACAACTGTCGCCTACCTCGGGGCTCATTGCAAGCAATAAATAAGAATGAATACCTATTTCCTTTACTAACGACCTCCGCAGGTTTGAGCAGACCAAGAGGAAGTGTGATAGACATTAAACCATAGGTTTAGAGAATGAATTAAATAGCGGTAGTCAAGTTTATTTGAGCTATCGCTATTTAATTAATTATCGTAGTTGCGTAGCAACAATGGCTATCGCACACCTCGCAGACAAGTCTGCCACACCGCCACAGGTTGAAAGGAAAGGGGCTTGCATAAAACAAAAAAAATAGGCGAGAGTTTCTCAACTGTCGCCTACCTCGGGGCTCATTGCAAGCCCCTTTACTAACCCAAACTTAAATAAATGAAGAAACCTCACTGCGGCGTGCAGTTATCACCGCAGCTGATAGATTGTTGTGCAATCTCTATGCCAAGAACGGAGGTCGTGCCTCCGAAATTGTGCAGAAAGTCGAAAGGTTTTACCACTTCGCCCAAATAGAACATCAGAGGGGTGTTTATGGTTTTTCGGAGCGGTTGTTGAGGGATATTAGCCGCGCTGGCGAAAAAATAATTCTCAATTCTCAATTCTCATTTGAAAAAGTTTTTCCGTTTTTTACTATCTTTGCGCTTGATGACACAGCGACTACTGAAATATCTGCTATTTGCACTTCTGTTTGTGGTTTCGGGTGCTGCCTACGCCTCCGACAACGAGCCGAAGGTCGACACTCTAATTGCAGTCGACAAGGTGCATATCACCGCCATCAAGCAGAGCTCGGCCTTGCGTCGCGAGGCTGTGGCATCGTCGGTGCTGAGTGGTCGTACCCTCGAGATGGGGGGTGTCTCGGCTGTGAAGGATGTGATGACCGATGTTCCAAACCTCTTTATGCCCGACTATGGCTCGCGTACCACATCGTCGATCTATGTGCGAGGTATGGGTACACGCATCGACCAGCCCGTGGTGGGTATGAATGTCGATAATGTGATGTTGGCCGACAAGAATCTCTACGACACCGAGCTTCAGGATATCGAGCGCATAGAGTTCTTGCGTGGCCCGCAGGCTACGCTCTATGGTCGCAACACGATGGGGGGCGTTATCAATGTCTACACACTCTCGCCACTCACCTATCAAGGTGTGCGTCTGCGTGCCGACTATGGCTCGCGCAACTCGTTCAGAGTAGCGGCATCGAGCTATAACCGCTTCAAGGAGAAGTTTGGCTTCTCGGTCTCGGCACAATACTCCCACTGCGATGGTTATTGGCGCAACTCATTCGATAACTCGCTGTGCGACAGGGAGAATGGTGGCAATTTCCGTACCAAGTTCCAATATCGCGAGGGTGCTCTCAGCATCGACAATACGCTGGCACTCTCTATTGTTGACCAGGGTGGTTATCCCTATCAGTATATCGGCAGTCCCAACCCCGAGAAGCACCGTGAGGAGTTGGTTGGCAAGATATGTTACAACGAGCCTTGCTCCTATCGTCGTGTGGCGGTGAGTGATGGCCTGAGCATACGCTACGACTTTGGTGGTTGCTCGTTGGCAAGTATCACCTCCTACCAATATATGAACGACAATATGCACATCGACAACGACTTCCTGCCCGAGTACTACTTCACACTCGAGCAGCGCAAGCAGCAGCACCACTTTGCCGAGGAGTTGTTGCTCCGCTCGAAGGAGGAGGGAAAGTATCGTTGGCTGGTGGGTGTGAATGGCTTCTTCAAGAGGGAGAATATGCAGGCGCCGGTGGTGTTCGGTCCTACGGGAATAGATAGGCTCATCCTCGACAATATCAACGCCCATAGCGGCTACGATGGCGAGTACCGTTGGGGTGATGCCGATGGCAACGGAGCAGACGAACTCTTCCTCGATAGTCGTTTCACGACACAGAATATCGGTGCGGCGGCATTTCATCGTAGCGATCTGCATCTCGGACGCTGGCGGCTCTCGTTGGGTCTGCGTCTCGACTACGAGCTGGTGCAGATGCTATACAACACCGCGACCAACACCTGCTATACGATGTTCCCGAATGGTGCGGATAGCAAACCTACCACACGATTTGTGAATATCGACAACAGCGAGCTTCTTACGCGAGGCTTCTTCGAGTTTCTGCCGTCGCTCTCGGCCTCGGTCGATCTGGACGATGCAGGGCGAAATCTCTTGTATATCTCAGCTTCGAAGGGCTACAAGGCGGGTGGATTCAATACCCAGATGTTCTCGGAGGTGCTGCAGCGCGAGTTGCAGATGAAGATGGGGCTCTATCGTGATATCGACATCGAGGAGCTTTGTGCCTACAACCCCGAGCATAGCTATAATGTAGAGTTGGGCGGCCACTTCGCTACGCGCAATGGAGCATTCACAGCAGATGCGGCATTGTTCTATATCGAGTGTGTCGACCAGCAGTTGACTGTCTTCCCTGATGAGAACAGCACGGGCAGAATGATGACCAATGCGGGTCGCACACGCTCCTTCGGTGCGGAGCTCTCGGCAACGGCGCGATTGGCAAAAATATTGGTGCTGAGGGGTTCGTATGGCTATACTAATGCCAAATTTCGCAAATTTGTCTCGGGAGGCATAGATTATGCCGGCAACTATATACCATATGCTCCGAAAAATTCGTTATCTTTGCGCCTGATGCAGACCGTACCTCTTCGTTCGGGTTGGATTGACCGCCTGGTGTTGAGCGTTGGCGTGACCGGTGCGGGCCGAATATATTGGAACGAGGCGAACGATGTGTCGCAACCATTTTATGCGATGCTGGATGCTTCGGTCCGCTTCGAGGGGGCGAGGTGGTCTGTCGATTTGTGGTGTAAGAATGCTGCGAATAGCCGCTACGACACCTTCTACTTCGAGTCGATGGGTAACCGCTTCTTGCAACGAGGCAAACCACTATCGGGTGGATTGAGGGTGATGATAAATATATTGTAGAACGATAATAATTGAGTAAGATATGAGAAAATTAATGTTCCTGATGGGTGCTGTTGCACTCCTGTTTACAACATCGTGTATTAAGGGCCCTGTTGTGGGCGGAAATAGCTCGACAGAGTATGTAGGCAAATTGGTAGTTGCCGATGCCACTACAGGAGAGGTTACATACACCGATAACGAGGCAAAGCTGACGCTTGCTATTCCGAATGTTATGGAGCCGAAGATGGATATCATCTTCAGCGGTGTGAAGTTTGCGGAGTTGATGCCAATAAAGTTGAACTTGGCGATGTTGGGTATACCATTCACGACTACGGTGTCGGAGGATGGGGCATCCATCAACTACATATTCGACAAAGAGAATATTATCCCCGATAGCTTCGATGAGCAGTATCTTATCAATCGCCTCTGGGGAAGTGTAGGTAAAAGAATCGAGATCTCCTTCACGATGATCAACGCGAAGCGTAACTCAAAGGTGACATTCACCTACGAGTAACAGAGAATCACTATATTGCAAAACAAATAAAAACACATAACAATGAAGGCAGAGTATATACCCTATGTAGAGGAACTTATCGAGTTGGCAATCAAAGAGGATATTGGTGATGGCGATCACACATCGTTGTGCTGTATCCCTGCTGAGGAGCGTGGAAGAATGCGCCTGTTGTGCAAACAGGAGGGCATTATCGCAGGTATCGAGGTTGCCAAGATGGTGACCGAGCGATTGGACTCGGAGGTTAAGTTCGAGCAGATTCTGAATGATGGCGACCGTGTGAAGGTGGGCGATGTGGCGTTCTATGTCGAGGGCAACCTTCAGTCGTTGTTGCGTGCTGAGCGTATTTTGCTCAATATTATGCAACGAATGAGTGGCGTGGCAACTCAAACTGCAATATACGCCGACCGTATTGCCGATTTGCATACCAAGGTGCTCGATACTCGCAAGACCACTCCGGGTATGCGAGTCTTGGAGAAGATGGCTGTGAAGATGGGTGGCGGCGAGAATCACCGTATCGGATTGTTCGATATGATTCTGTTGAAGGATAACCATATCGACTTTGCAGGTGGCGTAGCCAAAGCTGTGACAGGTGCCAAGGAGTATCTCAAGGCGAAGGGCAAGAATATTCCTATCGAGTGCGAGGTGCGTTCGTTGGAGGATATCAAGGAGGTCTTTGCTGCGGGTGGCGTCGATCGCATTATGTTCGACAACTTCTCGGTGGAGCAGACTCGTGAGGCTGTAGCCTTGGTGGCAGGTCGTTGTGAGACCGAGTCGAGTGGCGGTATCACTCTCGAGACCTTGCGCGACTATGCAGAGACAGGCGTGGACTTCATCTCGGTGGGCGCATTGACTCACCAGATCAAGTCACTCGATATGTCATTGAAGGCTTGCTAAACAGCTTCTCTTATGAAACCGGAAGTTGTGGTCAAGGCGCTTTCGACGGCGGATGTCGATGAGCTCTCGAAGTTGGCGGCACAGGTTTTTCGCGACGATAGCTACTATGCGACAATATTGCGCGAATCGAATATCGAGGAGGAGCTCTGCGCGATGTTTGCCAAGTGCGCAAGGATGTGCCTCGAGAATGGCTATGTTGTGGGTGCTTTCGATCTCGATACCAATGAGATGGTCGGCTTCTCGATGTTGTTTGATTTCAACTACATAAGAGAGAATAAACCGCAATTTTATGAGGAGGTCTTTCCTTCAGAGCACAATCTAAGTCACCTCTCGTGCCGTATAGCCGAGTTTGTGGGACGCTACTCGGAGTATCTCTATATCTTATCTATTGGAGTCTCGCCTCGATGGCGCAGACGAGGCATCTGCAAGTCGATGTTGGAGAGCATTAGTATTGATTTTCTCCACTATAACTTCATTGCAGATGTTTCGAATCCGGTGATGGCTGACATTCTATGTGGTCAATTCGGCTTTAAGAAAGCGTTTGCATATGAGCAACTGCAGGTTGTTCACCGACTCTCCGATATCTCGGACAGGGTCGGCAAGTGCTATGCACAGGAGAAGATAAACTTTGTGGTACCTAACGATTTCGATGCTCAACTCTTGCCCGAGCTCGAGTGCGTGAAGTGCAATATCGAATTGCCACATATTGCTTCAATTGAGAACTCGTTGGCCTTCCGACTTGGTATCGCACACAGTACAACCGTTCAATTGGTTGTGGGCTCAACCAAGACACTGCAATTTTGGCACCGATTGATCAATCCAATATTCTGTGACGAGATTGTTGTTGAGGTAGGTGGCGTGGATGCTTTGTGCTACATTCAGGAGGATGAGCAGCCTCTCTATCCAAGCCAAATCGAGGCTGCGCAGATGCTTTTGCCGCAATATGGCGAGGAGTTCAATCTGGGTAACGACACCATCACAAGCATTCCAATCGAATATGCCGACCTCGACAAGTTGGTAGAGCCCTCGAAGCGTCCTCGCAACATACATCGCATAATGCAGTGTTTGCGATTTAGAACAGACTACGAGACGGGTATGTTCGTGGACGATAACGACTCGGATAGCAGCCTCTCCAAACGCATCGTGCGTCGCTATCTGGGCAGCTACAATGTGCGACTCTATCACGAGAGACAAATTTCGTTCAGTCAATCTTGCGAGAAAGAGCAGATTATCAGTGATAACCTTGTCGTAGGAGTTGTGGCATCGGTGGATCGTTGCACCTCGTGCGGTGTGCTCCATCTTGTGGTGTTGTCGTCGAATGTCCCTATCTCGCAATATCTCGATTCGGCATCGCGCAACCAGATAATGGTGCGAGTCGATGGCGAGGTAATTAACCTATTCTCGCTGCTTCAGCGTCGATACTCCATCTTCAAGCGAGGCTCTGCAAAGAACTATGTGAGCATCCACGAGGAGCGAAAGCGTGTCGACGACCAAATTCTCGCCTCGATATTGTACTCGGAGACATACTATAGAGCCGAGGAGGGTCTCGGCAAGGTGGTTGATCCGGGCATTATGGATCAGGTATGCAAGGAGATGGGACTCTCACAGTACAATTACGCCTCGGCCTATCTTCACTCCAATATGGTGGTGCAGATTGCACCATTGTCGTGTAGCTTCAAGGATAGAATCATCAGCGAGACGGTCACTATGTCCTATGTTGAGTTGGTGCTTTTCGAGGAGTCTGCAATAGAAAATATGTCGACCAGGATAGTCGATTTCTTAACTCACGCCGATTCGGAGAAGCCCAAGCGAATATTCCAGAACATCGCTGCACTCTACGCCAGAGATACAAAGTCAATGGCCTTTTGGGATATTAAGGTCAACTACCCTTCGTCGAAGGTGGCCATCAATCTCATAAGGGATGCTTTCCAAATCGAGAAGCAGCGCGAGCAACTTGAACTCAAGAAGCAACAACTCTATAGTATCTCGGAGGTGCGTAGCAACTTGCACTCCTATGTCGAGTCGCAGGTGGTTACCATTGTGGGTGCACTCCTGACCGTCATCTCGTTGGTTGATTTGTTTCTTGCCCCCGACAAACATCTACAATTGGCCATCTCGCCACTTGTTGTACTGATATTTATTCTCTATGTGCGTTATGCCTCCTCGGTGAAGCAACGCCGCCACCACTAAATCTGAGAAAAGATAGGTAACGATGCAAACTCAAACACAAGATAAGTCTATGACCAAGGTGACAAGTGTCGGTATTGTTGGCACTGGCAAGATTATACGCGAGAGCGTAGGTGCTATGCGCCAAACAGGGTGGGATGTCGCCGCTATATGGGGTCGCAACCACGACAAGGCGTGTGCCATTGCCGAGGAGCTATCCATCGAGAAGGTCTATGCGACCTACGATGAGTTGCTCACCTCGGGTGTCGATTTCGTCTATATTGGTCTTACCAATAATGTCCACTACGAGTTTGCGATGAAGGCTCTCGAGATGGGCGTTAATGTCCTGGTCGAGAAGCCCTTCTGCTCGACTCTCGAGCAGGCTGTTGCCTTGGCTGCAAAGGCTCGTGAGAAGGGACTCTATCTCTTTGAAACCATCTCGAATATCCATCTCCCATCGTGGCAAGTGGTGCGTGAGCAACTGCCTAACATTGGCGAGATAAAACTCTTTCAGGCCGACTTTTCGCAATACTCGTCACGATATAAGGAGTACCTATCGGGCGTAATAGGCTCGGCATTCAATCCCGCTTGCGACGGTGGCACCTTGCGCGATTTGAATATATACAACCTCCACTTGGCAGTCGACCTTTTCGGTCTGCCTGACGAGGCTATCTTTCGAGCCACACGCGGACACAATGGCATCGACACCTCGGGTGTTGTGCTGATGAAATATCCTACGATGCTGGCGTTGTGTGTAGGCGCAAAGGATTCGCACAACCCATCGGGCGTGACGATCCAGGGCGAGCAGGGGTGGATTCGTATCGATGGTATGCCAAATCTGCTCCCGTCGGTGACTGTACACCTGCTCAATGGCGAGTCGCAACACTTTGCGCCAAATCGTTATGAGCATCGACTTTGCCACCAATTCGAACACTACCGAGAAATTTTCCTGGGCGGCCATCTCGCCGCAATGAATAAGGCGCTCGACCACACCCTTGCGGTGATGACCCTTCTGGAGCGACTCTAATCCTTACGCAGATATTTCTGGGATCTACTGGCGACGCTCACTACGTTCGCTTATTGGGGTGCGCGAGTGGCTGAGGGTTGCGGGAACTCCGAAGGTGGTCACGGCGCAACAAAATTAAGGGTTATTAAAGGCTATTAAGGGCTATTAAGGGAGCGCTACAAGCAAAAGAAAAAAAACATTAATCACCCTTAACACCCATTAACTACCCTTAATTACCTTTACTTGCCCTTACTAGCCGTTACTCGCCCTTAGCTAGGTAACACACTCGGTTTTTGTGGAGAACTAAGCCCCCTCACAGGAGGGGGGGGGTAGGTAACACACTTGGTTTTTGTGTAGAACTAAGCCCCCTTTACAGAAAGGGGGTTTGGGGGATAGGTAACACACATAGACTTTCGACACCATCCCAAAAAGGATGGTGTCCGAAAGTCTGGGAAACTTTCGGACACCGAGTGTTAGGTTAGTTAGGTTAATGAGCAAGTGGGAAGAACCCCACATTTGTACTGCAAAGATATGGCGAGTTTTTGTCTCTACCAAATTTTTCGTAACATTTTTTTAGCGTTTTTGTCAATTTGTAATAAAATGTTAATTAAAATGGGCAAAAATGGTTATATTTTTAAGTAAAAGTCGTGTCGAATGGGGCGTTGACAAAAAAACGAATCTTCGTAGAAAAATCATACTGCTCGCTCTTTTTTCTTAAATCTAAAATTGCTAACTTTGTGGCAATTATTTGCTGTTGCGAAAGTGTGTCATTGGCGAGCAAGGTAACTCGGTCAATGATAGATTTTTAGGCGACAAATAATCTATAAGATACTAAACTACCAAACTATGTCATCGTACCACACACCTGTATTGCTCGAAGAGTCTGTCGCCTTGCTCGATATCAAGAGTGATGGAACATACGCAGATTTAACCTTTGGTGGCGGAGGTCACACCCGTCGTATCCTTCAGGATTTGGGCGATGGGGGAGCGTTATACTCTTTCGATCAGGATCGAGACACGTTGGCGAATGCCCCCGAGGATGAGCATTTCCACTTTGTGGAGAGCAACTTCCGTTTCTTGCGTTCTGCTTTGCGACTGCGTGGTGTGAGCGAGGTGGATGGCATCTTGGCCGATTTGGGTGTCTCGTCGCACCACTTCGATGCCAAAGAGCGAGGTTTCTCGTTCCGAGGCGATGCTCCACTCGATATGCGAATGAATCAGCGAGGTGGTCGCACTGCGGCCGACATTGTCAACAACTATTCGGAGGAGGAGTTGGCGCAGATATTCTCGCAGTATGGTGAGCTGGATACCACCTGGAAGATTGCGGCGTGCATAGCGCGTGCGCGTGCCAACGAGGAGATCCGCACCACAGCGCAACTGGTGCAGGCGGTGGCTCCTTGCACCCCGAAGAAGGATGAGGCGAAGTTCCTGACCAAACTCTTTCAGGCGTTGCGTATCGAGGTGAATGGCGAGATGGAGGCTCTGAAGATGGCGCTCGAGCAGGCGCTGAAGGTGCTGCGTCCGGGAGGCAGGTTGGTGGTTATATCCTACCACTCGTTGGAGGATCGTTTGGTGAAGAATTTTATGCGTAGCGGCAACTTCGAGGGTAAGGTCGAGAAGGATTTCTTTGGTCGTGCCACCACTCCGTTCGAGATCGTTACGCGCAAACCTGTTGTGCCAACTGCCGAGGAGCTGGAGTCGAACCCACGCTCGCGCTCGGCAAAGTTGCGTGCAGCGATAAAATTGTAGAGGCAGGATGAGTGATAAGCAGATAGAGAATAGATCGAGCGAACTCGGGACTACGAGAGCGGAGGGTTTCAAGCGAGCTGTGGCCAAGGTGTTGTCCTTTTTTACGGGCGATATCCTCACAACGAGCAAGATGCAGAAACTCTACAAATATATGTGGATTGTGGCGGGAATCTACTTTGCCAGCATCATCGCCATTCTTGTGTCGTTGCAGCTCGACATCAATTGTGCGGCACTGCAACGCGAGGTGGTATTACTCGAGGAGCGAGCTATCCGCACTTCGGAGGAGTGTTCGGATCACGCCTCGCACTCGGCAATATTGAAGAAGGTGAAGGAGCGTGGACTCAATCTCCACGATCCGAAGGGGGTACCAACAACTATCAAATAGTGAGCAATGGAGAGGGAAGATCAAGTCTATAAACTCAAGAAGAGTATAACGCGCCGAATCAAGGTGATGCACATCATCTTCATCTGCACGGTTATCTACTTTTTGATACACATCATATTCGGTATCTTTTGCGATAGCACACTTCGCGAGGATGCCAAAGCCTTCGAGTCGAAAGTGCTCTCGCGACAATCGTTGTCGCCACGACGAGGCACCATCTTTGCCCGCAATGGCGAGCCTTTGGCGGTCTCCATCACACGCAGTAAGTTGATTATCGACTTCGGAAACGATCGTTTCAAGAGGTCGAAAACCTATAAAAACGATGCCGACACATTGGCACGCAAGCTTGCAGCATTCTTTGGCGACAAAAGTGCCAAGGAGTACCGCGAAGAGTTGATGACTCTACGCTCCAAGGCTATAAAGACGGGCAAACATATCTCGCGTGCGATATTCCGTGATGTCGATCAGAACGAGTGGGAGGAGATTCGTCGCTATCCGTTGCTTCGTGATGGTTACAATGTGACCTACTCTGTGCAGGATTGTGCGCATCGTGTCTATCCGCAGGGTAATCTTGCGTTGCGAACCATCGGACGAGCCGACCGAGCCGAGCCCTATGGTATAGAGCGTGGTATGAACGACACTTTGAAGGGCAAGAAGGGCTTGCAGGTGTGGAAGGTGCTGGCTCCGGGTGTCAAGGCACGCATTCGTCACAAGGATAATGTCGAGGTGGAGAATGGTTACGATGTGGTGTCGACGCTCGATGTCGATTTGCAGGATGTGGCAAGTGCCGCCCTCGAGGAGCAGCTCATAGCGCAAAATGCCAATTGGGGAACAACCATTGTGATGGAGGTCTCGACGGGCGATATCTTGGCTATGGCGAACCTCAAGAGGGTGGAGGATAGATGCGTTGAGAGTCGCAACTACGCTATCGAGATACCTATCAACCCCGGTTCGACATTCAAGCTACTCTCGGCTATGGCTCTGCTCGAGAAGGGTGTGCCGACCACTGAGACACGCGATTCGGAACTTGGTCGCCGTGTGGAGATTGGCAATAGTGGAGCCAAGGTGCAGGACTCGCACGCCATAGGCAAGGAGACGGGTGGCGTGATTGATATGCGTAAAGCCTTTGCCGAGTCGGCGAATGTCTACTTCACGAAGATTATCTACGACACCTTCAAGAATAAGCCCGAGGAGTTTTCGGACTTCTGCGACGAGCGTTACATTGGTCGCTCGGTGGGTCTCGAGGAGTACAACTCGGAGTATCGCAAACTAAGGCGTCTCGACAAGAAACACCCTTCGCGCCTCAATGCGTTGGTCAATCTCGCCTATGGCTATGGTGTGGATGTCACGCCTCTGCACACCATCACCATCTACAATGCTGTGGCTAACAATGGTGTGATGGTGGCACCGCGTCTGGTGTTGCGTACCGAGCGTGATGGCAAGGTGGTAGAGAAGGCGGATGTCAAGGTGCTCAACGATAAGATTTGCAGTCGTCGTACACTCGACACACTGCGAATGATGATGGAAGATGTATCGAACATTGGTACTGCGGCGGAGTTCTTCGGCGAGAAGGCTTGCAACTTCCGCACAGGCTCGAAGACGGGTACCGCGCAGATCAATACCACAATAGATGGCGTGCGCTATAGGAAAGAGGATGGCTACTACTATGGCTCGATGGTGACATATATGCCAGCCGATAAACCTCGCTACACCATTATGACCGCCATCTTCACAAAGAGACAGGCGGGTAAGTTCTACTATGGTGCTTCGCTTACGGGCCCTGTGCAGAAGCGTGTGGCGACCTACCTGCACAACCGCGAGATGAGTAATGCCGTATCTATTGACGAACGCGACTTTACTACCAATCGCAAGGTGGTTGCCAAGAGCAGTCTCGAAGGTGTCGAGGCGAACAAAGGGTGTGTGCCTCAGGTTGTGGGTATGGGCTTGAACGATGCGCTCTATCTGCTCGAGGATAGCGGCCTGACGGTCGATGTTATTGGCTGCGGTCGTGTGGTCGAGCAGAGTCTCAAGGCGGGCACAAAGATAGCGGATGGTAACAAACGAATAACAATTAGACTCAAATGATACTTTCGCAATTGATAAAGGGGGTGGAGTATACCTCCATTGTGGGCGACAGGGATGCGGAGGTCACTTCGCTCACCTACGACTCGCGTGCAGCCGAGGCGGGATGTTGCTTCTTCGCTGTGGCAGGAACGGCTGTCGATGGTCACAACTTCATAGCGAGTGCCATCGAGCGTGGTGCTCAGGTTGTGGTGTGCCAACGCATACCCGACGAGGTGAAGGGGGCAGATTGCACCTTTGTGGTGGTTGCCGACACCAATCTCGCTATGGGCGATATGGCGGCAGCCTACTATGGTCACCCTTCGCGTGAGCTGAAGGTGGTGGGTGTGACAGGCACCAATGGTAAGACCACCATTGCATCTCTCTTGTACGACCTGGTGCAGTCGATGGGCTACAAGGCGGGACTCATCTCGACGGTGGTCTACAAGGTGGGCTCGAAGGAGATTGTATCAACCCACACCACGCCCGACGCTATCCGCCTCAATGCTATGATGCGCGAGATGGTAGATGCGGGTTGCGACTACTGCTTTATGGAGTGCTCGTCGCACGCCATAGTGCAGCAGCGCATACGAGGCTTGCACTTTAAGGGGGTACTCTTTACGAATATTACCCACGAACACCTCGACTACCACAAGACCTTTGCTGAGTATATCCGTGCCAAGAAGATGCTCTTTGACGGTCTGCCAAAGTCGGCATTTGCGCTGGTCAATATCGATGACCGCAATGGCGAGGTGATGTTGCAAAACTGCAAGGCGCAGTGCTATCGACTCTCGTTGCAGAAGATGGCGGACTTCCGTGCCAAGGTTATCGAGATGATGGTCGAGGGTATGCAGCTGCGTGTAGATGACCGAGAGGTGTGGGTGCAGTTCCTTGGCCGATTCAACGCCTACAACCTGCTCACTGTCTATGGTGCAGCACTTCTGCTTGGCTTCGACAAGGAGGAGGTATTGGCGCATTTGAGTGCCTTGCGACCTGTGAGTGGTCGCTTCGAGACGGTGCTTGCCAAGGATGGCACTACTGCCATTGTCGACTTTGCGCACACACCCGATGCACTCGAGAATATCATCAATACCATAGATGAGTTACGCACACAGGGACAACGCCTCATCATCGTGTGCGGATGCGGAGGAGACCGAGATAAGACAAAGCGCCCCGTTATGGGCGGTATGGCTTCGAAGAGAGCCGATGTTGCGATTTTTACATCGGATAACCCACGCACCGAGGATCCCGAGCAGATTCTGCGCGAGATGGAGGAGGGTGTCGAGGCTGGCAACCGCTACCTCAAGATATGCGACCGCCACGAGGCTATTAAGACTGCGGTTATGTTGGCTGAACCACGCGATATCATACTCTTGGCAGGCAAGGGCCACGAGGATTACCAGATTGTCGGCACCGAGAAGTTGCCATTCAACGACAAGGCGGTGGTGAAGGAGTTTTTCGAGAAATTTAATAGATAACAGTTATGCTATATCACTTATTTGAGTATTTAACAACCAATTTCGACATCCCCGGTTCGGGTGTTATGCGATTCTTGAGTTTCCGCTCGGTTATGGCGGTTGTCCTGTCGTTGCTGATGGTGGTGCTCTTGGGTAAGAGTGTTATTCGCCTGCTTCAGCGATATCAGATTGGCGAGGATATCCGAGACCTCGGTCTGCACGGACAGCTCGAGAAGAAGGGTACACCTACAATGGGAGGTGTCATCATCCTGCTCGCCATCATCGTGCCTGTGTTGCTCTTTGCGCGATTGGACAACATCTACACTATCCTTATGCTGGTGGCTACCATCTGGTGTGGCGTTATCGGCTTTGCCGACGACTACATCAAGGTGTTCCGCCACAAGAAGGAGGGTTTGAAGGGTAAGTTCAAGATTGTAGGTCAGGTAGGCCTGGGACTCTTGGTGGGTACCACTATGTGCTTCTCGGAGGATATCGTAATCCGTGAGCATACTACCGTACCTATCGAGCAGTCGGTGGTGGACGAGCAGACGGGCGAGACCATCATCATCTCGTCGCAGCAGATTCGTCTCAGCGAGGAGAGTGTCAAGACCACCAAGACCACAATTCCGTTTATCAAGGATAACGAGTTCGACTACAGCTGGCTCTCGGGCGGTAACAAGGTGTTAGCGTGGATTATCTATGTGGTGCTGGCAATCTGCATCGTCACTGCGGTGTCGAACGGAGCAAACCTTACCGATGGCTTGGATGGTTTGCTGACAGGTGTCTCGATACCTGTGGTGGGTGTCCTGGCGGTGTTGGCATACCTCTCGGGTAACATCATCTATGCCGACTACCTCAATATTATGTATATCCCGGGTAGTGGCGAACTTGTGGTATTCGGTGCTGCAATGTTGGGCGCACTCATTGGCTTCTTGTGGTACAACTCCTTCCCTGCCCAGATATTTATGGGCGACACGGGATCGTTGACCATCGGAGGTATCATCGCAGTCTTTGCACTCTGCATCCGTAAGGAGTTGTTGTTGCCTCTGCTCTGTGGAGTATTCCTTGTTGAGGCACTCTCGGTGATGTTGCAGGTGGCATCCAAGAAGTACTCGATGCGTCGCTATGGTGTGGACCGTCGTATGTTCCGTATGGCCCCTCTCCACCACCACTATCAGAAGGGCGGTATGTTCGAGACCAAGATTATGATGCGCTTTATGATTGTGTCGATTATCTTGGCGGCACTTACCCTTGTAACACTTAAAATTCGATAACGATGGCTCAATTTATAGCGGTACTTGGCGGCGGCATTAGTGGCTATGGCTCGGCAATCCTTGCAAAGAAGCAGGGCTTCGATGTGTTGCTCTCCGATATGGGCAAGATCTCGCCTCTCTATCGTGCCCGCCTCGATGAGTGGGGCGTGGAGTACGAGGAGGGTGGCCACTCGGTGGAACGCATCCTTACCGCCTCGGAGGTTATCAAGTCGCCCGGCATTCCCGATAAGGCACCTCTGGTGAAGGCTCTGCGCGAGAAGGGTGTGCCCGTAATCTCGGAGATGGAGTTTGCGTCGCGCTATATGGGCAATGCCCGCACCATCTGCATCACGGGCAGCAACGGCAAGACCACTACCACCTCGCTCATCTACAAGATTATGCGCGAGAGTGGTGCAAAGGTGGCTCTCGGTGGCAATATCGGCGAGTCGTTTGCCTACTCGGTGGCTACAGCCGAGTATGATTGGTATGTCTTGGAGTTGAGTTCGTTCCAACTTGATGGTATGTTCCGCTTCAAGGCTGATGTAGGCGTGCTGATGAATATCACACCCGACCACCTCGATCGCTACGACTACTCGTTCGAGAAGTATGCGGCATCGAAGATGCGTATCACGCAGAATCAGACTCCGAGCGACTACTTTGTCTACTCGGCAGACGATGAGACGATACTTCGCTCGTTGGAGCAGCACGATATCAAGGCTCACGAGTTGCCATTTATGGTTGATGGGGCCATTACAAGTCCTTCGGGCGATGCCCATAGCATCGATAGCACTACCTTCGTTGCGTCGGTGGGCGAGAGGTCGCTCACGGTCGATGTATCGCGCCTCAAGATAAAGGGTAAACATAACACCTACAACGCTATGGCAGCGGTCTTGGCAACCCTTGCGGCGGGTGTCGATCCGCAGCAGGTGGAGCAGTCGCTCTACGACTTCAACGCCATCGAACACCGTCTTGAGCCTGTGGGTGAGAGGGATGGCATCGAGTATATCAACGACTCGAAGGCTACGAATGTCGACTCGGCGTGGTATGCACTCGAGAGTATGACTCGCCCTACGGTGTGGATTGCCGGAGGTACGGACAAGGGTAGCTCCTATGCGCCACTCTTCGACCTGGCGAAGGAGAAGGTACATACGCTCATCTGTATGGGCCTCGACAACGAGCGTCTCGAGCAATCTTTTGCAGGCGTTGTCCCAAATATCATCTCGTGCCACTCGTTTGAGGAGGCTATGCAGGCGGTGGTGCGTGTGGCAAAGAGCGGTGATGCGGTGTTGCTCTCGCCGGCGTGCGCAAGCTTCGATCTCTTCAAGAACTACGAGCACCGAGGTCGTGAGTTCAAGGAGTGGGTAACTGTCAATATTCTTAAAAAGTAGGATTATGTCAGATGCTAAAAATAACCAGTTAGAACCCTATCGCCGCCCTCTCTTGCCGGGAGATAAGGCTTTGGGTGTCATCGTCTTGATGTTCTTTGCCATCTCGATGATTGTGGTCTCGTCGGCGGTACTCAAGGAGGGCTTTATGGAGGGTATGGCCGATAGGATGGTGCGTAAGCACGTGGGCACATTGATTGCTTCGGCTATCATAATGGTGGTCTGCTACCTTATACCTGCGAGCTGGATGCGATGGGGCACCCGTGTCTTCTACATCATATCGTGGATAGCTACACTCATCCCCTATTTCCTGCCCCCAATGGCAAATGGTGCGCACCGTTGGCTCAACCTCGGATTCTTCTCGTTTCAGCCCTCCGAGCTGCTCAAGATAGCCACCATTATGTTGCTTGCAGCGCGTCTGTCGGCACGACATCAGATGATTAAGAGCATCTGCCTTACGCCAACAACCATCGATGCGCGTAAGTGGTTCACTACCTCGCGTCAGAAGTATATCATCTTCGAGCAGATGATACCTATCCTTGCGCCTGTTGCGCTCACCTGTCTGGTTATTCTGCCCGATGCGACATCGTCGGCAATTCATATATTCCTCGTCTCGTTGCTGATGCTCTTCTTGTCGGGAGTGCGTATCGTCGAGATATCCAAGGTCTTTGTCATATCGGTGGCTTTGGGTCTTTTGGTGATATTCACCATCGGACGAGGTGATACTGTGGTGAGCCGACTCAAGGACTATGCCAATGGTAGCGAACTCACCCGCAAGGAGCGACTCGAGAAGGATACCTACCGCTCGCGTATGGCTATCCAGAATGGAGGATTCTTTGGCGAGGGAGCCGGTCGTAGCGTTATGCGTGGTCGATTGATGCACCCCGAGAGCGACTATATCTTTGCGGTTATAGTCGAGGAGTTCGGACTTGTGGTCTCGATGGTTATCATTATGCTCTACCTCTGGCTATTCTTCCGCTCGTTGCGCATCTTTGAGAAGTGCGAATGGCTCTACGGAGGGCTCTTGGCGGTGGGTATGGCGTTGCTGATTACGAGCCAGGCCTATCTGCACGTCGGTGTGGCAACGGGCCTTCTGCCCGAGACAGGCCAGAACCTTCCGTTCCTGACGCAGGGTCGAACAGGTATGTTCTGCGCCTCAATAGCTGTGGGTGTGATTCTCAGCATCAGTCGTCAGGTCGAGAATGGAACTATGCAACCTGCACAATTCAACCGTAAGAAAGATAACGCTTTTTGGAGATTTCTATGGAGGTAAGACTCGATAAATATTTGTGGGCGGTGCGAATCTTCAAGACTCGTAGCGATGCCGCCGATGCTGTGCGCAACAATCGTGTGCTGGTCAACGATGCCTATGCCAAGCCCTCGCGTGAGGTGAAGGTGGGCGACAGACTCACCGTCAAGCGCACCCTTGTCACCTACACCTATCTGGTGAAGGATCTTGTTGTAAACCGTCAACCGGCGGCCAAGGTGCCCGACTACTGCATTGATGTCACACCGCAGAGCGAGCTCGACAAGCTCAACAAACCTCGCGAGACCATATTCGTATTCCGCGAGCGTGGTACAGGTAGACCTACCAAGAAGGAGCGTCGCGAGATTGATGCCCTGATGGATAGTTTCTACTATGAGGATGACGACGAATAGGCTCTGCGATAACGACAACAAAAAAGGATGACTCATCAGTCATCCTTTTTTGTTGTTTTTTGAGAACTATTCTAGTAGTTCTCAGCCTTGATCTCGAAGTATGCCTTCGGATGAGCGCATACAGGGCACAACTCTGGAGCCTGCTTGCCAACTACGATGTGACCGCAGTTCGAGCACTGCCAAATCATATCGCCCTCACGCGAGAATACGAGGCCGCCCTCAACATTCTCGAGCAACTTGAGGTAACGCTCCTCGTGCTCCTTCTCGATCTTTGCTACGGCCTCAAAGAGGTTTGCGATGTAGTCGAAGCCCTCCTCGCGAGCCTCCTTAGCGAAGGTTGCGTACATATCGGTCCACTCGTAGTTCTCGCCCTCGGCTGCGTGCTTGAGGTTCTCTGCAGTGTCACCGATGCCACCGAGCAACTTGAACCAAATCTTTGCGTGCTCCTTCTCGTTGTTAGCTGTCTCCTCGAAGAGCTTTGCAATCTGAACATAACCCTCCTTCTTTGCCTTCGAAGCGAAGTAGGTGTACTTGTTGCGAGCCTGCGACTCACCTGCAAATGCGGCCCACAGATTCTGCTCTGTGCGTGTGCCTTTCAAATCTTTCATAATATTTTCTGTTGTTTTAGTGTTTGTTTCTGCTTTCGTCTTGCAAATGTAGGTATTTTTAGAATTATATGCAAATTATATTTTCTTATATTGCCATAGATTTTGCTTATTCCTCGACCGCTATCACCTCGCTACGCCGCAGCCAAGCCGATAACTGCAAGTATGATAAAAGCGATGAATGCTATCAAGGCTATCGCGCCCAAGATACCAAAGGCAGAGCCCAAGCAACCGAGTTTGCGCTCTGCGCCTTCGGGCAGCGGGTCGGATATCAGCACAATGATAAGACCTACAAGAGGCGTGAGCAGCAACGACAGGATGAACGCCCAGCCGAAGCCGATATTGCGGCGGCTGCCAAGCAAGCCGACCAGCACATCCAAGAATAGTCCTCCCGAGAGGAGTCCGAAAAAGAGAATACCTGTAGTCATAATCTATGTCGATTTACCTTTTCATACGATAATAGGTGCCGAAAGGCAACTCCTTGCCGGCACGGTCCGAGAAGTACAACTCGCCAAACTCCTCACCTGCAGGCGTACCGAACATCTGATGCACCAGCGTGCGTGCAATGGTCGACGAGAGCCCCATCGAGTAGAGATTGAGCACCAGGAATCCATCCTTGGCAAGCAACTCCGCACACGCCTCGAGCATCTCGGCAATATTCTGCTCGAGCACCCACTTCTCGCCATTGGCACCACGACCATAGGCCGGAGGGTCGAGAATTATACCATCGTAGCGGTTGCCTCGACGCACCTCGCGCTGCACAAATTTCAGCGCATCCTCCACTATCCAACGAATGCCGTCGAGTTTGCTCGACTCCATATTCTCGCGCGACCAGGTAACCACCTGCTTCACCGAGTCGACGTGGGTAACCTCAGCACCTGCGGCTGCCGCTGCAAGTGTCGCTCCGCCCGTGTAGGCGAAGAGATTCAAAACCTTTGGTTTTGCCCCCTTGCTCTCGATTTTTGAACGACAGGTGTCGTAGATAAAGTTCCAATTTGCAGCCTGCTCGGGGAATATGCCGATATGCTTGAATGCAGTGCAGGCAAGACGCATCGTCAGGTGCATCTCCTTATAGTCGTATCGGATGTTCCAGCGGTCACGCATCTGCGGTTTGTTGCGCCACTCGCCACGCTCCTCGCTACGGTCGGTGCGGAGGAACGAGGCATCTGCCAAGCGTTGCCACTCGCGCTCGTCGAGCGACTTGCGCCATACCGCCTGTGGCTCGGGACGACGCAGAGTGTAGCGACCAAAGCGCTCCAACTTCTCGCCCTCACCCGAGTCGATAAGCTCATAATCCTTAAAATTCGGTGTTAAGTTCATATTTTCTGCTGTTGGCTATAGACCATTGGTTTGCATTGACCAATGGTTTTGCAAAATTAAAAATTAAAAATTGAAAATTGAAAATTTTTGGAAATTAAGAGCAGCTTCGGCTATGCTGCAGTGGAATATTATTCGAAAAATGCAAATAATGGCTAAAATCATTGGTTTTGTCGTAAAATAATTATATATTCGCAGATTGTTAGGTGGTCCGATACCACCGTTCTTGTTTTTGATGGTATCGTCTTTGGATCGCTGATGTTGCATAAAATTGGATAAATATATGAAAATTAAGAGTTTTCTTTACGTACTATTGTTTGCGTTAACGATCTTTTCGTGTACCCCTTCGGGCGGTATTGATGACTCGGGAGAGGGCGGCGAAGGTGGCCCGCAGATACCACCGGCTCCACCTACCGAGCTTGCAACCATTGAGTTGGGACGTAGCCACCTCTTTGCCTACAGCAATGGCAGCACCGAAAGTTTGACCGTAGATGTCAATCCTGCGTGGGAGTGGGATATCACCACTTCGGGCGGTCAGTGGTTTTCGGCAGAGCGTGTCGACAACAAGTTGGTTGTAACATTCAACCAGAGTAGTGACGGTTTGGAGCGCAAGGGTTCTATTCGTGTCAAGGTGGGCGAGGGCGAGAATATTGCAGAGGACTCGCTTGTTGTATGGCAGATTGGTACAGACACCGAGGAACTGATCTACGAGGTCGAAACCACTCAGCCAAATCAGCGAGTTGTGGCTGCGCCAATCCTGACACTCCAAAACGGAGGTACTATGACTGCCGATTTTGGTGATGGAAGCGCCCCTGGCACCTACGATAGTCAGCGCGTATATAAGGATTATGCCGAGCCAGGATACTACACCATTGTTATCAGTGGCGAGGATATCCACAACCTTGAGTTTGCCTACGAGGATAGCATCTGTCCAGAGTTGAAGCGTGTTGTTTCGTGGGGCAAGATGGGTTACAAGAATGCGGCTAATATGTGTAAGGGTTGCATCAACTTGGAGTCTATTCCGAACGATGTGGCGGGCTCATTCTCGGAGGTGGGCTCGTTTGTGGCGGCATTCCTCGGTTGCGAGAAGTTGCAGGCAATCCCGGTGGGATTGTTCCAGCACGCAGCGAAGGCTAAGAAGTTCTCGAACTGCTTCCGCTACACCGCTTCGATTAGCTCAATTCCTGAGAATCTGTTTGCCAACAACCCATTGGCAGAGGAGTTCTACCACGCATTCTACGGTACAGGAACAGACTTTGCAATAACCGTCGAGGCGTTGCAGATAAATGCGGGTAACTACAAAAATAGCTATCCTGCCGAGCTCGAAAGTTCGATAGAGAGCGGAAATCTCCGTTCTGTACCAGAGGGGTTGTTTGCAAAGTGTCCGAATATAACTCGCTTCGAGTATATCTTCGCGGCTACAGCAATAGAGTCTATACCCGAGAATATTTTTGCGGAGAATAGCGCAGCAACAAACTATGAGGGTGTCTGCTACGCTTGTACCAACTTGGCAACCATTCCTGCCAATCTGATGAAGAAGGCGACTTCGGCCACCAACATAAAGTATATGTTCGCAGGTTGTACCTCGCTTACCGAGGTGCCTGCAGCTATGTTCGAGAACTGCGCCGAGGTAACTAACTTGGAGGCGTTGTTCTATTTGGCATCGGGCATTAAGAGTGTGAAGAAGGATACCTTCAAGGGTTTGTCGAAGGTTAAGACTATCGGCTCGGTATTCCAGGGCTGCACCTCGCTTACCGATGTCGAGGAGGGACTATTCGATGGTTTGACCTCTGCAAAGTCGTTCCCATACTGCTTTGCCGACTGCACATCGTTGCGCACTCTTCCTGCGGGATTGCTGAGAGGTATGTCAACCGCCTACGAGTTCGAGTCGATGTTTGCCAATACCGCTATCGACTCGGTACCCGAGGGATTGTTCGACGAGGTGCGTGACTACGACTTGGCGGACTATGCCTACATCTTCTCGGAGTGCGTAAACCTCAAGACCGTACCAGCAAACCTCTTCGACCACGTCACCGAGGGTTGCTCGGGTGCGTTTAACAACATATTCACCGCATCTGGTATCGAGACTATCCCTGCGGGACTATTCTCAACCTGTACAAAGGTCGATGCAACAAGTTTCGAGGCGGTATTTATGGGTTGTCCCGAGTTGCACACTATCGAGGGCTCGATATTCCCGGAGGTGACAACCATAACCTCGATGAAGCAGATGTTCTACAACTGTCCGAAGTTGGTGAATATCCCTGCCGATCTGTTCAAACCATTCGGTACGGCGAAGTTGAAGTTTACCAACACCTTTACGGGTTGTAAGTCGTTGAAAACATTGCCTGAGGGGCTGTTTGCTACTTGCACTAAGGCTACCCACTTCACGGGAGCATTCACCGATTGTACCGCATTGGAGAGTCTCCCTGCAAACCTCCTTTCGGCGTGTGGTGAGGCGATATATGCAGAGCGAATGTTCTTGGGTTGCACTGCACTAAAAACCCTTCCCGAGAATCTCTTTGTTGGTTGTACCAAACTTACAAAGTTTGCAGAGGCCTTCGCAGAGTGTACCTCACTCGAGACAATACCCGAGAAGTTATTCTCGCCAATCGGCACAACAACAAGTAGCGTGACACTCTCGTGTTGCTTCTATGGTTGCAAGGCGTTGAAGAGCCTTCCTGCGGGATTGTTCGACACGGTTACCCGCATTGACTATATCGATGGCTGTTTCGCCGATTGCAAGTCGCTGACAGGCGAGAGTCCATACACTATGGTTAATGGCGAGAAGGTACATCTCTACGAGCGAGTACAGAGCACTGCGACTAATCCGACACCATTCCCTCGTGTACCGAGCAGCAAGGGGTCCCATTTGGGTTGTTTTGCCGGTTGCACGGGCTTGTCCGACTATGCTGCTATGCCGTCGGAGTGGACCGAAATGTCGGAATAATAACGCTAAAAAAAATATTTACAATATACAAATTCGGTTAGTTATGAAAAAAGGAGAAAAAAGCTATTCGACTCCGGCACTCGAGGTGCAAGAGATCGAGGTTGAGAGGGGCTTTTCGTTAAGCTCCAATTATGGTGATTATGGTGAGCCTGGTCAGAATTCGGGCTACCGCGACAACGATTTTGAACTCTAAAAAACGGATTGGACTATGAAAAGAATGATTAAACTTTTGACTGTAGTTGCAGCAGCTGCAATGGGTCTGACATCGTGCCAAAACGGTTTTGAGGAGCAAGTCGGCGCTAATGTAAAAAATAGTGTTACAGTATCATTTGTCAGCGAGGAGGCGCGTACTGCGGTTGATACTTCGGGTGCGACACCACTTTTCTCGTGGAACGAGAATGAGACCTTCGCAGTGCTGGAGCAGACCGACGCTTTAGCTGTAGCTACTTCGGTTGTCTACAACAAAGTTGACGGCAAGGCGACTATCGATGCTGAGTTTGCGGTAAATGCAGGCAAGGGTGCATATAACTATATCACAGTATACCCTGCAAGCGGCTATGTTTCGGCCGAGAGTATCAATGCAGCGACTCTCGCTCTGCCTGCAGAGCAGAGTATGGCAGAGGGCTCTTACGACCCGAATGCCGATTTGATGGTATCGTGGCCTGTAACCACCACCGCACAGCCTACCGAGGCGCAACAGTTGCGCTTCACTCGCTTGGCTGCCGTTGCCGAGATGGCCATCAGCAACCTCCCTGAGGGCGAAACTATCGAGAAGGTTGTATTCACAGCTGACGGCAAGGCTTTGGCCGGAATAATCAACGCTGACCTCGAAAACCCTCACGCATTCAGCGTAAAGGAGGGCGTTAGCACCGTATCGGTTGCCTCTGCATCGTCAGGCAAGGTCCTCTTCACTGTATTGCCTACAACCCTCGCGGCTGGCGACAGCTACAATGTTGTAGTCCTCACCAACAAACACCTCTATGTTAAGGAGAGTGTGATTCCTGCCGAGAAGTCGCTCGTATTCGAGGCCGGTAAGGTTTCGCGCTTTGGTGTGAATTTGTCGGGCATCACCCCAAGCGAGAAGTGGGTACTTGTTCGCGACGCTTCAACACTCGCCGAGGGTGATATCGTAACTATTGCAGCGAAGAACAATAACTTTGTTTTGGGTTGCAACATCTCTACAAACTTCCCATACGCATCATACACCAACATTGTCAAGTCGGGCGACTACCTCTATCACCCAGTCGTTACCGACAAGAGCAAGTCTTCGTATATGGTACAGCAGTTGGTACTCTCGAAGCAGGATGCTGGCAAGGCTGCATTCGACTTCTATAATGGTGTGGATTACGAGGGTGATACCAAGAGTGGATACCTCACTAACGCTCAGACCAACAACTATCTCCAACTCTCGGCATATCCTTCGAAGAACTCGGCATTCGAGATTTCGATTGAGGATGGTGTGGCCACTATCGAGGCTAAGGAGAGCCAGTGGGATAATGTATTGTTGAAGTTCTACAACTACAACCCTAACTCTACAACCTCTACATATCGTCGTTTTGTCTGCATCGACGCAGCAAGCATCGACGCAGCAAAGCACGATGATGTTTGCATCTACAAATTGGAGGGCAAGAAGGCGGTTGTACCTACCGCTGACGCTGTAATCTCTGTTCCAAAGCAGGCTGTAGTGCAGGTTGAGGGCGTTGCCGAGGCTACCGTATTCGAGGATGTGAAGTTCACCTATGTCGGCAGCTGGAATATCGAGGTTTCGACAGATGCTGAGTGGCTCACGCTCAACTATGCTGATGGTCTTCTCAAGTACACTGCAACAGCAAATCCTGGCGCGGTACGTACCGCAAAGGTTACCATCACAGCTACTCACGAGGGCAAGGAGGCGCAAGAGTGGACATTCGAGGTTATTCAGAAGGGCGCACCTACAAAGGTTACCGTTGCCGAGTTCTTGGCTGTGGCAACCGACGAGAATGTAAATCCAAATGTCGAGTACGAGGTTACAGGTATTCTCTCGAGCAAGGCTTCGAGCGCATCGGGTAGCACCTACCTTGTGGATGCTGCCGGCAATAAGGCAACATTCAAGTATGTCTATATGCCGGATAATACAACCGCGCTTTCGGCGAATACAGAGATTGAGGTTGGCGACATCGTTACCATCATAGCTGCTGTATCCGACGAGGATACCGGTGGTTCGAGCAGCGCTCACGCTATCTGCAAGGGCTACTACAACATCTCGGCTACCGCAGAGAAGGATCTCGTTGGCTATGCTGGCGGTAGCGTGAAACTCAACCTCGCAAAGGTTGGTACCTTGAACCCTGTAGCAGATATTACCTGCTCGGTTGACGCAAACTTTGCACAAGTTGCCTATGCGGCTAATGCCGAGGAGGCTACCGTTACATTGGCTGCCAACGAAGGTGCTCCGCGTCAGGTGGTTGCAACATTCAGCGATGGTCTTGCTTCGACTTCGGTTACTATCGTTCAGGGCGCTGATACCGCAAAGGGCAACACTTGGGAGCTGGTTACCGACGCTTCGACACTTGCTGTGGGCGACCAGGTGATTGTTGCTGCAGCAACTTACGATGTGGCGATGGGCTCAACTATCTCGAGCAACGAGAATCGTCCTGCAGTTGAGGTTACTAAGCTTGGCAACTACTACTTGACCCCTAATGCCGATGTTCAGACTTTGGTATTGGGCAAGGGCTCGGTTGAGGGCACATTCGTATTCTACGACGCAGTAAATGAGGGATTCCTCGTATCGAGTAGCACTTCGACTTCTTCTTACAAGCTCAAGAATCAGGCATTCATCGATGCCAACACCTCGTTTGCTATCTCTATTGCCGACCGTATAGCAACCATTGGCAACAAGGAGGGTACATACAGCTCTTGCAAGTTCGGATATCGCGCAAGCACCTACAAATATTTCTTTAGTGGAGCTTCGACCTCGCAGGAGAAGGTGTGCCTCTACCGTTTGGTAGGCGTTAAGGGCTCGATTCCTGTAACACCGGCCGATGTTACCGTTCCAACCAAGAGTGTAGTTGTTCCGGAGGAGGGCGCTACCGAGGCAACCGCCATCGACGATGTTAAGTTCAACTATGTTGGCGAGTGGGCAATTTCGGCTTCGACAGAGGCAGATTGGATCACCTTCGCTTTCGATAAGGCTACAAGCAAGCTCACCTACACCGCACTCAAGAATGAGGGTGTCGTACGCGAAACTACAGTCACCATCACCGCCTCGTTGGAGGGACAGGAGTCGAAGAGCTGGACATTCAATGTTCTTCAGAAGGGCGCACCAATGGAGGTTTCGATTGCCGAGTTCAAGACAAAAGAGGTAAATGTGAATGTAACATATAAACTCACAGGTGTTATAACAGTGGCATCCACTACGGAGTCGGGCTACTATACCATTTCTGATGGCAATGGCAACACCGCAGAGGTTAGATATGTAAGAACAGACGACGGCAAGGTTGTAGCAACAAACGACGAGATTGGTCTTCAGGTGGGTGATGTTGTTACCGTTACCACTGTAGTTACAACCAGTGTTGGTAAGGGTGGTAACTCTACATATCCAACCATTTATAAGGGACACTACCGCCTCACTGCAACCCCTTCGACCTCACTCATAGGTTATGAGGGTGGTGCTGCAACTATCGCTCTCGCAACAGAGGGCAATCTGCAGCCGGCTGATGCTGTTATCCGTGGCGCAGTAGTAGAGGGTGGCGACTTTGTATCCCTCGACTACACCGCAGGTGCAGCGACCGCTACTGCAACATTTGCGGCAAACGCAGGTGCTGCTCGTAGTGCCGAGCTCAGCTTCTCGTACGGATTGGCCTCGGTATCTTTGAAGATTGGTCAGTACAACCATCCGGATGTAAAGATTGGTTGGTTCCTTGTTACAGATTTGAGGGAATTGGCTGTTGGAGATAAGGTGGTTATTGCAGCAAAGAATCCAGATGGAGATAAGGACTATGCAATTAAGAAGCAGACAGCTACCTCCCCATCAACCATTTCTGCTACACCAATTTCATTGATGGGCAACTCTATCAGCAGCGTGGAGGCTGTAGATAAATTGACCCTCGAAAGCGGACACGCTGACTATGCCGGCACTTGGTCGTTCAAGTGCGAGAATGGCAGATACCTGAATGTAACAAGTGGCTCGCTTAAATTGTCATCTTCTCTTGCAAAAGAGGGCTCGTGGGCTATTGCTATTGCCGAGGATGGAAAGGTTTCATTGACCTCACAGACAACCAATAGCAAGACTACTATGATGTTTAACTACACCACATCTAACCAGACATTTGCTACTTATGCTCCAACGCAGACTGGCAAGGGTGCAATCTACATCTACAAATTATACGAATAGTAAAACAGTATGAGCTTTATGAAAAACATCTTCCGTATGGCTATGGTGGCATTTGCTGCCATAGCCCTATCGGCTTGTGAGCCAAGCGGTGGCGAGCAGGGTGGTAGAGGTCTGATTCTCGATGTCAAGGTCGAAAATATCACTGCTACCTCTGCTACAGTCAAGGTTTCGCACAACGGAAAGGCTGCAGATAGCTGGTATGGACTCCTTACCACCAACACCTCTACACGCGAGGATATGCTTATCGAGGAGACCGTAAATGTGCTCAAAAGTGGCGACCTCGCCTCGCAACTCATATTCAGCAAGAACTACAGCAAGATTCTCTCGTCGCTTCAGCCTAACACCACCTACAAGTATATCGCCTTCGGTCTTACCGAGGATGGTGTGGTCTATGGTGAGTCGGCTTCGGTGGAGTTTACCACTCAGTCGGGCAATGGCGGAGGTAATCAGGGTGGCGACCAAGGCGGCAACGAGGAGGTATACGACAATATGATCGTAAACCCTAATTGGAGCGTAGCCTACACAGGAGCAGGCGTGATTGGCGAGAAAAGCTACAACCACACCGTTACTGTTAATAGTGCCGACAACAACTACTACACCATTGCGGTAGTCTCGGCAAGCGACTTCTCGGCTGAGAATTTGCGAGTTAGTACAGAGCAGCTGGCTGCCGATATGGTGGAGTTTGTGAAGCAGTACAATCAGGCATACGACCCCGATATAACGCTCGCGGATATGCTATTCCAAGGTAATGGTAAGGATGCTTTCGAGGATTTGGATTACTATCCAGGCTACTACAAGGCTGTAGCCATCGGTATCACCTCGCAGGGTGTGGTGAGCGGATTGTATGCCGTGTCGCCAACCTTCGAGATTAAGGAGGAGGCCCAGACGACGCTCTATTCGTCGTGGCTGGGCAGTTGGGTTCTCCGTGGCGACAACAACATCTCTAACAACATTACAATATCGAATGTTGTATCGAACAAGGTGGTGGCACTCACAGGCCTTATGGAGCTCGACCTTCCTATCTTTGGTGAGTATTCGGTCGAGCGCAACGACATCATCTTCTCGGCGCAGACGGTGAAGGAGAATGTTACGTTCGACAACGGTAGCGTAGGCACCATCTACCTCGTGGGCTTGGATAACGAGGGACACTTCTATTCGCTCGACAAGGGCGAGTACGCAATCGTTATTGCGGGTGTTATGGAGAGCGAAGCAACCGGCACTCAGCGTGCGCTTGTCCGCTACGGAGTGAACGACCCAAGCTATCCGAAGTTTGTGGCGATGATGTTTGTGGCATATATTGGTGGAGAGTATTGGAGTCTTGATATCTACGACGAGAACGATCCATATGCCACTACAATACCTTCGTTCAATGTCCTTGCCGAGATAAACGCACCAGCAGCAACATTGGCTCACTCGCCAAAGCGACTGTTTGGTGGCAAGGGAGCTATGTTGAAGGCCAAGCCAATTTTCAAACTCGGCAATAGAGTGTATGCCAAGAGTTTCGAGTAGGGGGGTACGATTACGAATGAAACAAGGGGATGGCTAAACGAAATTAGTCATCCCCTTGTTTTTGTGCTATATCCTTAGCGCTACTCGTGGCTAACATCGATAAGTCGCATCTGGCACGCCTTGCAGTCGAAGCATAGGCGGTATTTTTTTGTGCCTCGTTCGAGGTAGAGCTCACCCTTGAGGCGTGGTCGCTCCTTGAGGCACTCGCCAATCTCACGACGGATGCAGTAGTCCGAGATGACGACCTGCTCGCCCTCGGTTGTCGCCCGACAATCCAACCCCTCGGCAATCTCTTCGACACCACAGGCTGTGTAGAACTCTCGGGCAAGGTGATTGGTGACATTATCCTGCGGAGTGAGAATCTTCGATGGATATTGCGCTCTGCGCTCCCGACGATTTGTCGAGTCGATATACGAAGCTGAGTGCAACTCAAATTGATAATCTGCCAGACGACCCATCTCGAGCTTCTCGAGCGCCTCGCGTCGCAATCCTGCTACCACCGACATCGGAGCGAAGCGGATATTCTCAATCTCGATATTTCGCACCTCAAACATCGTGTCGCCCGAGCGTGAGAGCTGTCGGCGCAGAGCCTCCTCGCCCTTTGCCTTGTCGCGTACCTCCTCCGAAGCATACTCAACGGAGACTGTCTGCTCGATGCCCGTCTCGTCTATTGCGACAAGTTCTATACAATCCTCCCTAAATATCAACCTTAAATCGACCGATATTGTGCGCTTTACACGACTGCGCTCGACCGCTTGCGAGAAGAGTCGGTTGTAGTTGCGGAAGAGCTCCACTTCCACTGCCACGCCATCGTAGCGGTTGAGTTGAATGCGCTCACCCTCAATGCCCACGACATTTGTACCGACCAATGCACCATTTGAGATGAAACATACGCCATCGCCCGTTGCGAGGTCGTGCTTGCAGTCGAGAACTACGCCTCGGCGATCTACCCGGAGAATCTTGCCAACCCTCTCGCCCATAGCCTTCGGCGTATCGAACGAGGCGACACCTCGTCGCTTGCCATCGAAGAGGTACTCGCCCGCACCGCGAGTGAAGGTGCGTGAGGCGTTGGGCTCGAACTCTATGGCACTGCGTCCCACCGAACTGCGCTCGACATCATCGCGCTTGGCAATCTCCTTGTCGAGGAGCCGGCGGTAGAGACTTACGATATTGCGGACATAGGTTCGGTCCTTCAAACGGCCCTCTATCTTGAACGAGGAGATGCCCAAATCCAACATTTCGCCCAGACGAGCCGAGAGATCCAAGTCACGCACCGAGAGGAGATGTTTGCTCTTGATGATTATTTCGCCCTTGTCGTTGCAGAGGTCATACTCGAGGCGGCAAGGCTGGCTGCACTCACCACGATTGCCACTGCGTTCGCTCGTCGAGCGAGAGAAGAAGCATCTACCACTCTGCGACACGCAGATTGCTCCGTGAACAAAGGCCTCCAGTTCGATATGTGTCGCCCTGCGAATCTCGGCAATTTCGTTTTTCGATAGTGAACGCTCGAGGATGGCGCGAGCAAAGCCCATATCCTCGAGAAACTTCACCTTCTCGGGGGTGACGCAGTTGGTCTGTGTGGAGGCGTGAAGCGGAATCGGGAGATTCATCTGCCAATATGCCATATCCTGCACAATCAGCGCATCTACTCCGGCTTTGATGAGTGCGAGGGCCTGTTCACGAGCCTCTTCCAGCTCATCGTCGAAGAGCAGCGTATTGAGCGTTGCATAGACCTTTACGCCATAGAGGTGGGCATACTCCGCAACTCGTGCAATATCCTCAATCGGGTTGGTTGCCGAGTGGCGTGCTCCAAACTTTCCTGCGCCGATATAGACTGCATCGGCACCGCAGTCAATGGCATCAATTGCGGTGACGAGGTCCTTGGCAGGGGCAAGAAGTTCTATTTTACGCTTTTGCTCTCTAATCATAGTGCAAATATAGATAATTTTGCATAACTTTGCACATTACTATAACCAAAATCTACACTACAACACAAATGAAGAAGCTATTCCTGGCGAGCATAATTGTTATGATTGCTCTCTTTGGCGGTTGCACGAACGATCTCGGCAACGACAATTCGGGAGGTCACTCGGGACCATCAATTCTTACCGTAAACATCTCGGCACCCCAAACCAAAGTCTCTCTTGGCGACAAGAACGATGCCGGCAAATACCCCGTATATTGGAGCGAAGGCGATCGTATATCGGTGAATGGAGCCATATCAGAGGAGGCGGCCATCAGTGCAACCAACGCAGGCTCGGCACAGTTTGAATTTAAGGATGCGGTACTCAACTACCCATACAATCTGCTCTACCCCGCATCAGATAGTGATAGGGTGGCGTTTGCCGAGGTGCAACACTACACCGAGGGGACATTCGAGTGCGGAACGACACCAATGTACGCATTTGTGGAGTCGGCATCGAGCAACATCACCCTCATACATTTGAGCGGAGTATTGCGCTTCGGTATCAAGGGTGCAAGCGAGGGAACGACACTCTCGAAGGTCGTAATCAAGGTGGGCTCGGGTGCTATTGTGGGCAACTTTGCGGTAGACTTTTCAACGGGCAAACTCATCCCAACCGACAACACAGGCTCAACTCTCGAGTACTCATTTGGCGAAGGATTGCCACTCTCTACAACCAAGAGCAAGGAGTTCTTCGTGGCGTTGCCTTGTGGCGACTTCGGAATGTGCACTGCGGAGTTCTACACCACCGGCGGAGAGTCGATGAGCGCACGATTCAACGCATCGGCATCGGCATCCATCAAGGCGGGCGTTATCCGTGAGTTTGCGGATGTAACCTTCAACAAAGGCACTTCGTGTACGCTTGTTCCGTTCGAGAGCGAGGTTGACGATCTCGATATCGAGGAGCTCTACGCAGTGCGCCCATCGACCACCGATGGCGACTACCTCGTCATCAACAACCAATACGAAATGGTCTGGTTGCTCTTCAACAAGCCCACTATTAAAGGGGTTAATTACTCGAAGATTCGTATCGGCGAAAACATCGATTTCGGACTCCTCGACACTGTACCAATGCCTTCGATGCGACTCTTCGACAATACCGAGATCGATGGTAATGGCAAGAGCATCAAGGGCGTAACCATCAAAGGCTCGTCGATATTCGGCGACACCAAGGGACTTACCATCCGCAACCTCACCTTCACCGACTGCTCGGTCGAGAGCACCGCAACCACAGGCTCGGCACTCCTTACGGGCAAGCATACGGGCAATCTGACAGTTAGCGGCGTAGTGCTCAATAACTGCTCGGTGGTAGCACCTTGCAAGGTGGGACTCCTGACAGGTGTACTCTGCGAGGGTACTCACGCAATCACCGATGTGGAGGCTGTAGGAGGCGAGGTGAGAACCTCATTTAAGGCGAGCGCATCGGGTATGGCAGGAGGCTTCGTAGGCTGCATAACTCCCGAGAGTGGCAGCAGCACCACCCTGTCGGCTACCTTCACAAACTGCAAAACATCGGCTACGGTCAGCTCCTATATGGAGGGCTTGGACCTCTTCTACGGAAAGATGGTCGGAGTGCTCAATGGCTACAATGGCGACGAGAAGCTCCACTTCGTAAACTGCGACGGTGCAAATGCTTCGCTCGTTCCGCTCTACGATCAGGGCTCGAAGATTGCCGAGAGCGCAGTACTCTCCTTCTGCGAGGCTCATCGAGGCGACTTCTGCAAGACAACTCTCTCGGCTGCAACCGACAACTTGCTTGGTGGCGAAAAGTATTGCCGAGGCGAGGTCTGTGTCGATGGTGCACGCTTCCAACCCGAGTGGGATGGTAAGCGCTCGACCACCATCCTCACCGAAGTGGTGGATGGCATCACACGCTATCTGATCTACTCGCCATACGACTTGGCAAAGGCACAAGGTCAGAAGTACTCGGCAACCAAGGCTCTTCTCTTTATGACCGATGTCGATATGGGAGGTCATCTCTTCAAGCCTATCGAGTATGTCATCAACCTCGATGGAGCGAACCACGAACTTCACAACCTCAAGGTCGATGTCGTGCACAACGCTACAAGCAACTATGGAGCGGGCTTCATCGTCTATGCCAACAACGCCACCACACACAAGGATTTGACCTTTGTTGGTGCCGATGTCAACTGCAACCACGATGCCTCGATTGCTCCGCTGGCGTATGGCGACACGGAGGATGGTGGAGCAGGTAACGCCTACGCGGGTGTGCTTGTTTCGCGCTCGTGGCGCACCGCCATCAAGGATGATGCGGGCAACACCACCGGCTACACCAACTATAATGTATCGAATGTGCACGTGCGCGATAGCAAGGTGCGCGGAGTCTGCAAGGTGGGCGGTCTGATTGGTGCGTGTCGCGGTCAGGTCTATATCGACAACTGCTCGGTCGATAACTCCATCATAGAGAATTACGATCCGCAGGTGGTGAACTATTACACGATGAAGAAGACGGTTTCGGCATCCATTCTTGGCACCTATGTTGTCGAGGGTTTGCAGTGGTGGTACACAGCGGGCGAGTGCGGCGGTTTGATTGGTTTCTTGGAGGCTCACTACGCCGAGATAACCAACTGCGCCGTAACCAACACCCAAATCAACTGCACGGGACAGCCAAACAAGGAGATTATTGCCAATGTGTGGAGCTCGTCGAGTTTTGTCGAGGGTGCCTACAAGTCGGGCGCAAGCGTAACAACACGCGCCTCGACAACCATCGCTGGTCGCCACATCAATCAGTTTATCGGTAATTTGCGCTCGCGTCGTAGCGAGTCGCAACAGGAGAAAGGCTCGGGCGAGTATACCAACAAGATTTTGGACTATACCCTCTCGGGCAACACCTACAACGGAGTGGCAGCAGAGAGCACAAACGACTACAACCACAACTACGCCTCGGGCAAGTATTGCGAAGCTATCGGTTGCGCCTACTATACAGGTGTTGATATTAGCATCCTTTTCTCATCAATCCACGTCAGCGAGTGCGCCGGCACACTCACCTTCCAGCCAAAGGGCGGCGAGAGCGTAACTCTCACCGAGGCTATCGGCAAAGGCAACAATATGGATTGGTTTGGCGGAGATGGCAAGGTGACATCGGGCAAAAGTTACTACCCACCTGCTCCAGCAAATTAGATTCTGGTCTACTCTCAATAGGTGCTGGCTGGCTTTTTAGTCAGCCACATCTTTTTTGATTAGTCACCTTACGCGGGGCTTAGATGTTGACATCGCGTATGGTCTGTGCGTCGAAGGCGAAGGCGATGAATATCATCACCGAGAAGGCTAAAAGCGAAGAGCCTCCATACGAGATGAGTGGCAATGGAATACCCATAACAGGTACAAGACCGATGGTCATACCCACATTGATAAGGGTGTGGAAGAGCATTATCGATGCCACGATATAGCAATAGACTCTACCGAAGGTTTCGCGTTGCCGGTCGCCCATACGCATCAGGCGCAGAATGAAGGCGAGCATAACTGCGAGTACGAAGATTGTGCCCACAAAGCCAAACTCCTCGCCTATGGTGCAGAAGATGAAGTCGGTATGTTTCTCGGGTACCAAACCATAGCGGATGTGCGCCCCTTGCAGGTAGCCCTTGCCAAAGAGTCCGCCCGAGCCGATGGCAATCTTCGATTGGTTGACATTGTAGTTGAGCGAGAGGTCGTTGGTTATGCCGAGGAATGTCTTGATGCGGTTTTGCTGGTGCGGCTTCATAACATTGAATATCGCACTCGAGGTTGGTGAGATAAGTACCGACACAACAAAGAGCAATACCATTATATATATATTACGCAGGCGTGCGCGGTAGGCATAGGTCACTACCCCCACCAGCGAGAGGAACGAACTTACCAAGAGTACCACATAGTAGTCTATCGAGGAGGTGAATATGGCATTCACCAGGAGGAATAGTGCGGTGCTGCCGCCAAACAGCGAAGCAAGGTAGATGGAACCAGCTCTCCAGTTGCGATTGGCGAAACACTCCGAGAGGGTGAAGACCAATATGAGTGCCACCAACAATATTGTAGGCGAGTAGAGGAACGAGAGCAGGAAGAGTGCTGCGATGAATATTATAGGGATGCAGAACCACTTGTTCAAACCCTCGCGATAGAGCATAAAGATGAACGAGCAGAGCACAAGTCCCGATCCTGTGTCGTTCTGCCAGTAGGTGATCAGAAGCGGCACAAAGAGCAACATACCCACCTTGACCAAGCTGCGGAACGATGTTATCGAGAAACTGTATTCGCTCATCAGTCGTGCGGTGGCAAGTGCAATGGCAATCTTGGCAAACTCCATCGTCTGAAGGCGTATAGGACCCAACTCAAACCACGCAGTCGCGCCATTTACAGTACGACCAAAGAGTCGTGTACCTATCAGTGCAATTATGGCTGCGCCATAGAGGAAGTAGGCTATCTTGTGCCACAGACTGCGGTCGAGCAATAGGATGACGACACCAACAATGAGCGACAACCCCAGGAATACAAGCTGCTTGATGTAGTTGTGCGAGAAGGAGAAGAGGTCCTCGTCGCCATCGATCCACGATGCCGAGAATACCGCCACAAGACCTATTGCGACAAGCAATAGGTAGAGCAGCAGTGCGACACGGTCGACACTGCCAAACAGCGACTCTTTATATCTCGAATTATAGCCCATCTCTCCGACTTACTTTTTAGCTTTGTACATTGGGTAGGCTATCTTGTATCTCTTGACATAGTCGACCAGGTGTGGTCGCTTGATGGTGTCAGTGAGATATTTCTCCTCGATAAGCGAGGCTATAGGCACCGCAATCTCGGAACCGAAGCCTCCGTGCTCGACATAGACTACGATGGCAATCTTCGGGTTCTTGCGCGGAGCAAACGAGATGAAGGTGGAGTGATCCTTGCCCTTCGGATTTTGGGCAGTACCCGTCTTGCCACAGACATCGTATCCCTTGAGGTAGGCACCCTGGCAAGTGCCATCATTGTTCACGCCTCGCCACATACCGTCGACAATATGTTCGAAGTGGCGAGTGTCGACATTGGTATATTGCTTCTGGTAGAAGCGGGTGTCGAGCGAGTCCTGTCCCTCGATCTCACGCACAATGTGGGGAATGTAGTAGTAGCCACGATTGGCAACTATTGCCGCCAAGTTGGCCATCTGCAGAGGTGTGCAACCAAGCTCGCCCTGGCCAATCGATAGCGAGAGTATGGTGAGTGCATTCCACGACTTGCGGTAGCGCTTATCGTAAAATTCGCGCGTAGGTACATATCCCGTACCCTCGCCCAGAAAGTCCGAGTCGAGCTTGCGACCAAAACCAAACGAGAGAACATAGTCGCGCCACGCATCGAAACCATCTTTGGCGATGTCGTACCGTCTCTTGTTCTCGAGGATATTGCGGAATACGTGGCAGAAGTAGGCGTTGCACGAGGTGGCAATGGCATAGTTCATTGCAAGCGGTGAGCGGTGCTCGTGGCATCCGATATGCTCACCACCGAGGTGATATCCCATATTGCAGGAGTAGGTGTAATGCGGACGCAAGACACTCTCCTCCATACCTATGAGTCCCGTCACCAGCTTGAATGTCGATCCCGGTGGATAGCGCGACTTTACCGCACGATTCCACAAAGGCATACGGGGATTATTGATTTCTCGTGCGTAGTTATTGCCTCTATCTTTGCCTATGACAAGTTCGTCGGGGTTGAATGTCGGGGCGGATACCATCGTGAGAATCTCGCCTGTGGATGGCTCTATCGCCACCACTGCACCCACCTTATCCTCCATCAACTCCTCGGCCAGCTGCTGCAACTCGGCATCGATGGTGCAGACTATCGAGCGACCTGCCACAGGCTCCTTGATTACGGTGTTGCGCTCCGCTTGCGGTGCATAGATATCCTGCAATACCAGACCCTTCTCACCACGAAGCACATCCTCGTAAGCGAGTTCGAGTCCCTCCATACCTATGTAGTCACCCACTGAGTAGGAGTCATCCTTCTCGATTTTAGCCTTTGTAACCTCGTTGATGCTACCCAGCAGATTGCCACCTATCTTGCGAGGATATTGACGCACGGTGCGCTGTGAGGTGTAGAATCCGCCGATATTCATCTCGTCGAGCAGTAGCTTCTGTTCGACGGTGATAGGGTAGCGTGTAAGTCGGCTTTCGCGTCGATAGGGTGATTGACGGAACTTCGTTTCGAGGGCCTTGCGCGTCATACCCACCACCTCGCAGAGGCGTGTGGTGTCGAAACCCGACTTGGGCATATCCTTGCGAACAATCGAGACATCGTAGCAGAGACGGTTCTGCGCCAGGAGCTCACCGTTGCGGTCGTAAATCTCGCCTCGAGGCGGATATACCACCACATTTCGCAGGTAGTTGTTGTTGGCCATCTCGTCGTATCGGTCATCCACAATCTGGATATAGAAGAGGCGCAGGGCAAGTATCGCAAAGATTGCGATGACTATGATGCGGGCCATCAAGGCTTGTGGTGACAATCCTCCATTCATACTCGGCCTACGACAAGCGTTTCATAAAGAGAATGATGATGATATAGTCGAGCAACAACGAAATGAGTGTGCTGCAGATGATGCGCAATACAAGCGTACCGACGTTGTCGAACGAGAGCCACTCGGCAAGGTTGAAGAGCACTGAGTGGAGTATAATCATAACTATCGCATAGCGGTGGAATCGACCTCCGAGTCGCTTGACCGAAGGGATGCCCTCCTCTTTCGATACATCCGAGAGTCCCGTGAAGGCGTAGAGTATAGGTCTGCGGAAGAATGCTATAGGCAGGGTGACAAGGGTGTTCAGTCCCATTGTTCCCATTGTTAAGTCCATAAGTACACCCCACGCAAGTCCCACGCCGAGCATCTTCCACTGCGAGAACTCGATTGGCAGAAGCACAATCAGCACAATGTAGACCATAGGAGCAATCAAAGGCGATGCCGAGAGGTTGTTCAACACGAACACCTGCACGAAAAGCACCACGAGGGTGAGTAGCAAGAAACCTTTCAACTTCATATCTTGTAGCCTCCTAATTTACCTTCGATTCGAGAGCTTGAGCCTCGCCCCCATTGGTGTTTCGTATGAGTATCACATTGCGGAGTCGATCCATATCGGCTGCGAGTCGCACCTTGCAGTTGTAGGAAGCTCCGTTTTTGCCAAGCTCCATCTTTTCGATATGTCCTACGACCACCTCGCTTGGAAAGTAGTGCGAGAAGCCCGCTGCACGCACCTCGTCGCCCTCCTTTACATCGGCATACTTCGACAACTCGAGAAAATCGACCACCTGTATATCCTCGCCAGCCCAGACTATTGATCCGTGACTACCGTCGCGCGTAAGCACGCCACTGATGCGAAAGTCGACATTGAGCAGGGTCTTTGCCACAGCATAGTTTTCGCTGCAATCGACCACTACGCCCACCGCCGAGCCTTCGGGTGTCACCACCGCCATATCGGTCGATACGCCATCTTGGTAGCCCTTGTCAAGGGTTATGAAGTTGCGACGACGATTGGTGGTTGCAGATATAACCTTGGCGGGGAAATATTCGTACCTCTTGAGTGTCTCCACCTCGATCTTCTCGGCAGGGATAGCCTGTTCGAGGGTACGGATTCTGTTCTCCAACTCGGCAATGTGCTCGGTGAGTCGGCTATTCTCCTCACGTAGACCGAAGTAACTAGAGATGTTCGAGAATGCAGAATGGAAGTAGCCAACCACATTGTTGCTCCACACGAGCAGGCGAGCCTGTGTATAGGGTGTGGAGTAGGCATAAGAACGGATGGCGATAATCTCCAAGATGATAAAGACTATCGCCACCGATGTTTTGCGTATGAACTGAATCAGCTTCTGCATAAAATTATTCTGATTGGTAAATTTTGCGCTGCTCTTCGGCAAGCGAAATCCTCACATACCATTTAGTATGTTAATCCTGCTACGCAGGCTTTTCCTCCTCGCGGCTCGGCATAGTGCAAACGAGTTTGCGCTCTGCACTCGCTCCGCAGCGTCGGTTGCGGTTTCGCCTCCTTGCTTATCGCAAAATTTCCTCAATCATCTCTAATTTTGGCTTTTGGCCATTAGCTTATCTTATTTGCTAAAATCCAACTTCTACAACCCTAAAAATACTCCCGTACCAACCAGAGTGGGTGTAACGCAGAAATCACCCCGTTAGACTGTTTTATCGCATTAGGAATGAGAAGCGGTTGATGTTCTTGAGCGCGATATTTGTGCCGCGAACAACCGCACGCAGTGGATCCTCAGCAATGTGGAACGGAATGCCGGTCTTCTTCGAGAGACGACGGTCCAAACCACGAATCAAGGCACCACCACCTGCAAGGTAGATACCATTCTTCACCACATCCGAGTAGAGCTCGGCAGGCATCTCCTGCAACACCTTCATCAACGCAGCGTCAAGCTTTGCCAACGACTTGTCGAGTGCGTATGCAATCTCGTTGTATGATAGGGTGATGGTCTGCGGAAGTGCGGTGAGGATGTTTGGTGCTGTTACCACATAATCCTCAGGAGCATCCTCCAGCTCAGGCACAGCTGCGCCAATCTTGCACTTGATCTCCTCGGCAGTACGCTCACCAACACGCACGCCGTGCTGCTGACGGATGTACTCGATGATATCGTTTGTGTAGGCATCACCTGCGGTGTCGATTGACTCCGAGCATACGATACCGCCCAACGAGATGCAGGCCACCTCGGATGTACCACCACCTATATCGATAATCATATTACCCTCTGGTGCCTCCACGTCGATACCTGCACCGAGTGCTGCAGCCATAGGCTCGTGGATCATAGCCACCTCACGACCTCCTGCGTGCTCTGCCGAGTCGCGTACCGCGCGGATAGCCACATTGGTCGAGCCCGAAGGGATGCAGATAACCATCTTGAGCGATGGCGAGAATATCGAACTGCGAGTCTTGATCTTGCGGATCATACCGCGAAGCATAAGCTCTGTAGCGTTGAAGTCGGCAATAACACCATCCTTCAACGGGCGGATTGTACGCAATGTCGGGTGTGTACGACCGATGTAGGGCTGGGCCTGACGACCGAGTGCCGCCAGCTGTCCCGTCTGTACATTCACCGCAACTACGGATGGCTCATCAACAACCACCTCGTCGTTGTATACAATCAAAGTGTTGGCCGTTCCAAGGTCGATTGCCAACTCCTGTGTTAACGAAAAAAGTCCCATAATTTTATACTATTTTTATATTTTTCTCTCTAAAGTCACAACTTTCGACAAAGATAGCGAAAAGTTATATAACTTTTCATAATTTCTCAAAATTTTTTTCTATCTTTGACATCATTTTAAATCGAATCTATTTTTTAATAACAACACCAAAGAATAATGGAACTTTTGAAATTGAATACCGCCAAGAGCGGAATCGTTTTTTCGGAGGAGTTGAAGCAGTCGGCAATGGCTGCAAACGAGTTGCTCTACTCGGGTAAGGGTGCCGGCAACGACTTCCTCGGTTGGGTGAATCTTCCGTCGTCGATCGATAAGGCACAGCTCGATGCCATCAATGCTTGCGCTGCATCGTTGCGTGCTAAGGCTGAGGTGGTTATTTGCATCGGTATCGGTGGCTCGTACCTCGGTGCCAAGGCTGTAATCGACGCATTGAGCAATCCATTCGAGCTTCTCCACAAGGAGCACAACAACCCTATCGTATTGTTCGCCGGTCAGAACATCTCGGAGGACTATATGGCTGAGATGATGGAGGCTGTTAAGGGTTACTCGATTGCTACCATCGTCATCTCGAAGTCGGGTACTACCACCGAGCCTGCTATCGCCTTCCGTATCGTCAAGGAGGAGATCGAGCGTCGCTATGGCAAGGAGGAGGCAAAGTCGCGTATCGTGGCTATTACCGACAAGGCTCGTGGTGCTCTCAAAACACTCGCTACAGACGAGGGCTATGCAACATTCGTTATTCCTGACAATGTAGGTGGTCGTTTCTCGGTGCTTACCCCTGTAGGTTTGCTCCCACTCGCAGTCGGTGGTGTCGATATCGAGAAGTTGGTTGCAGGTGCTGCTGCTATGGAGGCTGCTACAGCCGAGGGTGTGGCATTCGAGGATAACCTCGCAGCGCAGTACGCTGCTACTCGCTACGCTCTCTATACCGCTGGCAAGAAGATTGAGATCCTCGGTTCGTATGAGCCTAAGTTGCAGAATATCAACGAGTGGTGGAAGCAGCTCTATGGCGAGAGCGAGGGAAAGGATGGCAAGGGTATCTTCCCTGCATCGGTAACTCTCACTGCCGACCTTCACTCAATGGGTCAGTACATCCAGGAGGGTGAGCGTTCTATGTTCGAGACCATTATCTCTGTTGAGAAGCCTGCACACGAGGTGCGCGTCGAGGCTGATGAGGCTAACCTCGATGGCTTGAACTTCCTCGCCGGCAAGCGTCTGCACGAGATTAACAAGATGGCTGAGCTTGGTGTTCAGCTCGCACATATCGATGGCGGTGTGCCAAACCTCCTTATCGAGATCCCATCAATCGAGGAGAGTGCTCTCGGTGCATTGCTCTACTTCTTCGAGAAGGCTTGCGGTATCAGCGGCTACCTCATCGAGGTTAACCCATTCAACCAGCCGGGTGTCGAGGCTTACAAGAAGAATATGTTTGCTCTTCTCGACAAGCCGGGTTACGAGGAGGAGAGTAAGGCTATTAAGGCTCGCCTCTAATCAGTGAGAAACTCTTTAGCGAGGCTCTTTTTTCACCAAGCGTCGGACTCCAAATTCCTCACATAGCTCAACTATGCTGCGGATTTGTCGCCTAGCTTGGCAAAAAAAATAGCTCTCGCTAAAGAGTTTCTAGCTTAAGTGGGCAACACTAATGGCGAGCGAAAACGCCCGGCATTAGTTGTCATTTGTCATTGGCTATTATCTTTTTAGGGGTTTAAGGAATATGGAGAGTATAGGGATTGCGCTGATTGCAAGGGCTAAGCCTTTTAATAACCTCTAATAACCTCTAACAACCTCTAACGCCCCTAACCGACGCTGCGGAGCGAGAGCAGAGGGCAAGCTTGTTTGCGCTATGCCGAGCCGCGAGGAGGAAAAGACTGCGAAGCAGGCTTAACGCCCCTAACGCCTCTACTCCTGCCCCTTCCCTCCCTTGAATTTGGGTGTCCTATTCTCAGGACATCCTTTTTTTCTTGCATAAATCGCGACGAAAACTTGCATATCTCGAATATTATGCTTAAATTTGATTTATGAAAGCTAAACTACTACTACACTACCGCGCAGCTGAAGGCGCAAAGCTTCAGCTTATGCCTGTCGATGGCAAGCCAATTGATATGCGTCACGCAGGTGATGGCTTCTGGAGCGCAAATATCGAACTCCACTCCAATCGTCCGTACCGTTACTCCTACCGTGTGGTAGAGGGTCGTCGTGTGGTGCGTACCGAGTGGGGTGAGCCACACTCGTTGACTGAGGTGTTGGGTGTGCCCGAGGTGGAGGTTATCGACCATTGGAGCGACAACCCGTCGAACAAGCCTCTCTTCTCGTCGATGTTCCGTCACGGTCTATTCTCCCGAACAGTCGAGCCAGCCCCTTCGATGGTGGGTGCTACGCACTATCTCGAGGTCGAGGCAGCACTCCCTTCGGCAGAGCGATTGGCTATCGTAGGCTCGTCGGTCGGTTTGGGCGAGTGGCAGAAACCGCAGCCGATGATCTACCTCGGTAACTACCGTTGGGGTGTGGCATTGCGTGAGCAAGACTATGCCGAGTATAAGTTTGTAGTGGTAGATAAGGATGGCGCACTTGTGCGTTGGGAACAGGGCGAGAATCGCACCTTGCCTCAAATCGATATGTTGCAGATAACCTTTGGTCTGCGAATGCGCGACAATGTGCAGTGGCGTGGCGCAGGTGTGGCTGTACCTCTCTTCTCGTTGCGCTCGGAGAGTAGCTTCGGCGTGGGTGAGTTTGCCGATTTGCAACTCTTGGGTGATTGGTGCGCCGCTACAGGCCAGCGAATAATTCAGATTCTCCCAATCAACGATACCACAATGTCGCTCTCGTGGGAGGACTCCTATCCATACAATACACTCTCTTCGTTTGCATTGCATCCTATCTACATCCGCTTGAGCGATGTGGGCTATCTGCGTGACGAGAACGATCGCCGCGAGATGGAGGCACTGCAGGAGGAGCTGAATGCTCTGCCTGAGATGGACTACGAGCGTGTCGTGAAGGCGAAGATGAAGTATCTGCGCAAGATGTACGACCTGCTTGGCAAGCGTTGTATGGATAGTAAGTCGTATCGCGACTTCGAGAAACAGAATCGTTCGTGGCTGATGCCTTACGCCGTATTCTCGGTGTTGCGCGACAAGTACTCGACAGCCAACTTCGAGGAGTGGAAGACCTTCTCGAAATTTATAGAGAAGCGTTGTGCCGCCTTTGCCGAGCGCAACGAGCACGAGGTGGGCTTCTACTACTATGTGCAGTATCATCTCGACCGTCAGTTGCGCAAGGTGCGTGACTATCTCCACTCGAAGGGTGTGGTGCTCAAGGGTGATATACCTATTGGTGTGTCGCGCACAAGCGTCGATGTATGGCAGAACCCCGAGCTCTTTGTGCCAAGTTCGTCGGCAGGTGCTCCGCCTGACGATTTTGCAGCCGAGGGGCAGAATTGGGGATTCCCGCTCTACAATTGGGAGAAGATGGCGGAGGATGACTACGCTTGGTGGCGTGCCCGCTTGGCTAAGATGGCCGACTACTTCGATGTCTACCGTATCGACCACATTCTCGGCTTCTTCCGCATTTGGGCGGTACCTGAGGGTGCCAAGAGTGCCCTGCTCGGAGCCTTTGCGCCATCGTTGCCATACTCCGAAAGCGAGATTCGTGGCGAGGGATTCGACCTCGATGCCGAGCGTGATGTGACAACCGATTATAGCGACGATAATGTCCTGTGGCTGACCTATGGTGAGGGATATGTGCCTCGCATCTCGCCATTTGCAACCGAGCGTTACAAGGCTCTGTCGAAGATGCAGAAAGAGGCCTTTGTGCGTCTGCACGATAACTTCTTCTATCGCCGTCACAACGCTTTCTGGGGTATGACGGGAGCCGAGCGTCTGGGCTTGCTTACCACCTCGACCTCGATGATGGCGTGTGGTGAGGATTTGGGTATGATACCTTCGTGTGTGCCTCAGGTTATGCGTGAGCAGCAGATTCTCTCGCTCGAGATTGAGCGTATGCCGAAGGAGTATGGCGTGCGCTATGGCGATGTCCTGCGTCTGCCTTACCTCTCGGTCTGCACCACCTCGACCCACGATATGTCGCCATTGCGCTTGTGGTGGCGCGACGAGGCGCAGCAGCAATACTACTATGGCACTATTCTCGGCTTGGATGGCGAAGCACCTAAGGAGGCTACCGCAGAGTTGTGCGAGAAGATTGTCGAGCGACATCTGCTCTCACCTTCGTTGCTGACCATCTTGCCGCTGCAGGATTGGTTGTCGTTGTCGGAGGAGTTGCGTTCGGAGGATATCGAGCGTGAGCGTATCAATGTGCCTGCGGTTGCTCGTCACTATTGGCGTTATCGTATGCACCTTACACTCGAGGAGTTGCTTGCCGCAGATGGCTTCACAGCAAAGGTTACCTCGCTCATTGCCGAGTCGAAACGATAAACAGAAGAATCTGTATAACAAGGCTCTTTTGGCATCTGCCTTGTCTGAAAAATGCTCATTTACGCTTAGTAAACTGCGCTTTTTCAGCCTGCGAGCAGCTTCAAAATGGCTCTTGTTATACAGATTCTTGTTTTTGGTAATAAGGATCTTTCGATTCCTCACAAGACGAGGGTGTCCAATTTTTTTTGGACACCCTCTCTGTTTTGTTTGTGAGCCGATTTCGGGATTTGAACCCGAGACCCCTTCATTACGAGTGAAGTGCTCTACCGCTGAGCTAAATCGGCAAACGAGGTTAGCGATTTCGTTTTCGTTCGGCAAATATAGCAATTATTTTCTATCAGTGTGCAAAAGTTTTCTCTTTTCAGTTCTCTGTTATCCGTTTTTTTTGTAAATTCGCATCTAGTTTTAACCCTAATATCGATGTTATGATAACCTTTATCTGTTGTTTGGTGTTGCTTGTGGTGGCATATTTTACCTATGGCAAGTATCTTGACAAGGTGCTGAAAATCGACGCTAAGGCCTCGGTGCCGAGTGAGCGACTCTACGATGGTGTAGACTATGTGCCTATGCCCCGTTGGCGTACCTTCCTTATTCAGCTCCTCAATATTGCCGGCACAGGTCCAATCTTCGGTGCAATACTCGGTGCTTGCTATGGCCCTGTGGCTTTTCTTTGGATAACCTTTGGCGGTATCTTTATGGGTGCGATGCACGACTACCTCTCGGGTGTGATTCTTGTCCGCAACGACGGTTTGAGCATCACCGAGATTGTGGCTCGCTACCTCGGTAAGGGCGTTGGTGCATTTATGCGCCTGTTCTCGGTGATTCTGCTCCTGCTGGTGGGTGTGGTATTTGTGGTTAGCCCTGCCGACATCCTCGCCACAAAGTTCGATTTTCTGTCGAGAGGTTGGTGGCTGGGTATCATTATCGTATACTACTTCATAGCGACATTGTTGCCTGTCGACAAGCTCATCGGCAAAATATATCCGCTCTTTGGTGCAGCATTGGTATTGATGGCTCTTGGTCTGCTCGGTGTCTTGCTCTTTGGCGACTACACTATACCGCAGATGACCCTCGAGAATCTCCACGCCAACAAGGCCAATCTCCCATTGATACCTACGCTCTTCATCACCATAGCTTGTGGTGCGATTTCGGGCTTCCACGCTACGCAGTCACCTCTGATGGCGCGTTGCGTCAACAATGAGCGCGAGTGCCGCTTTGTCTTCTATGGCTCGATGATTTCGGAGTCGGTGATTGCGCTGATTTGGGCAGCTATCTCGATGGCCTTCTTCTATAACGATGGCGGTGTTTCGGCAGGTTTGGCAGGTCATACCCCTGCGTGGGCGGTGAATGAGATATCAACCGCTACACTCGGCGTTGTGGGTGGTATCCTCGCAATCCTTGGCGTTGTCGCAGCCCCTATCACCTCGGGTGATACCGCATTCCGTTCGGCTCGTCTCATTATTGCCGATGTCTTCCACATCGAGCAGCGCACCAAGTGGAAGCGACTCGCTATCGCATTGCCGCTCTTTGCCGTAGGCGTGGTATTGACATTTGTAGATTTCGATGTTGTATGGCGTTACTTCGCTTGGACCAATCAGGCCTTGGCTTCGGTGGTTTTATGGTGCATCGTGGTCTACCTCTATCGCAATAAGAGCAACTATTGGGTAGCCCTCATTCCGGCTATCTTTATGACATACATCTGCTTCTCGTTTGTCTTCGTGTCGAATCAGTTTGTGGGTATGGGCGCAGCCCCTATGGCTTATGTCTGGGGTGGTGTGTCGACTATCGTTATAACCCTCTATATGGTATTTGCACTCAAGCAGGGCGACAAAGTTGTATCAAACAAGTAGACTATGGCAAGAATAACTCTCAAACCAACGGAAAATCAGAACTTTATTCTTCTCGGCGGTGACTTTGCCAAGACGCTCGAATTGGCGCATCAGCAGGAGTCGGATGGCAACTTCGAGGCGGCGTGCAATACACGCTATCAGGCATTCCAGCAGATTGTCGATGTGCTGCCCGAGGAGGAACCTGCCGAGTTGGATTTTTTGCATCCGAACACCCGTGCTGCCATCGAAATCATCTATGGCTCGGCGGTGGATAACTTCCTTGCCGGCGATGTTGAACTATCGGCTGCACAGTTGGAGCTGCTGCTCGATAGCGACAGCGAGGACCATATCGAGGCTACGCCACAGTTGGCATTGTGCTACATTGCTCTCGAGGAGTGGGAGTGCTTGAGCGACATTCTGCCCGATTTGGGCGATAAGAGTGCATTCCGACCTATGGTCGAGGCGTTGGCCGAGTATGCTCGCAAGGGGAATATCTCTGCCGATACGATTGCTGCTCTGCGACGCCATCGTCACCTCTCGGAGGAGTTGGCACGCGAGGAGCATCCTGCTGACGAGGAGTACCTGAAGGATATCTCGTCGGAGCGCCCTACACAGCAGGCTCTTGCACGCGAGATATATCTGCGTTGTGAGCCTCTGTTTGTGCAGTACGAGGGCTTCCTTGATATGTTCAAATAGAGATACCTATAAATATATAAGAAGAACAACGAGCTTTCGGGCTCGTTGTTTCTGTTTTGTTACTCGGCTGCAAAATCGCCACCAAAGTATATCAGCTTCGGTGCAGGCGACTCCATTACGACCAGCAGATCGCTTACACGTTGCGAGTTGGGAAGTAATCGAGCATAACCACGCCCACGCGCGTTGGGCTTGAGTTGGCTCTTGACATCCACCTCGGTCAAAGGGGCAATTATCGGTGCAATGTCATCGACAATTTCGTTGCGCAACTCCTCTGTTGCATCCTTGTAGGAGATGATGGCGAATCTTCTGATACCCTCGATAAACTCCTTGTCGAACTCTTTGCGGAGTATCATCTTCACCATATTTAGTTTGCCACCACCATCAACAACTAAACTGCCAACTCCGCTCTTGCCTTTGTATTTCGTTGCAAGTGCCGATATCTGCGGCAGCAGCGACTGCGTGTCACCCTCTTGCGCTATGGCAAGCGGAGCAATGCACAAGAGTGCAAAGGTGGCAAATATCTTCAATGCTCTTTTCATTCCTATCTGATGATTAGATCCTCGATCTTGATTTTAGGTACAAAGTGAGTGCCATTGTTGCGGTAGTATCTCTGGTTCTCGCCCTCGGCAATCTCAACCACCTCGATATGCTCGGCTGAGCGACCTATCGCGATGATTAACTGTGGTGTGAGTGGCAACTGCAACGCCTCGCGCACACGCTCCTTGTCGAAGGCGGCGATACATACGCCATTCAAACCCATCTCCACCGCACGCAGTAGGATGCTCTGCGTCGCTATGCCCATATCGATATCGACAAAGCGACTCTCCTTATCGCTGCAGATCACCACGAAGGCGTTGGGCTCGGTGCCGGGCAGCGGCAATCCCAGTTCGGGCAATGCCCCTCCCAAGCGTATGTGGGGTAGTAGAAGATGTGCCTCCTCGTCGGTGACAAGGCGGTAGCGCAGTGCCTGCTGATTCATAGCCGAAGGGGAGAGTCGAGCTGCCTCGACGAGCGAGAGTAGCTGGTCGTGACGCACCTTGAACGAGGCATCGAAGCCTCGTGTCGAGCGGTTCTTCGCAAGCAACGACACGAGCGACACTCTGCGAGTACGCACGGAGGCGCATTTCTGCGCCTCGTACTCCTCCATCTTGCGACCTAAATAGTTGTCTGCCATCTGCTATCTCTTTGCCTTCTTAGCCTTCTTGGGCTTCGAGATTTTGACATCGACATAGAGTGGAAGGTGGTCCGATGCTATCACACCATTGTAGACATAGCTCTTCTTCACCTTGAATTGGCCATTTGTGCCCAAGATGTAGTCGATGCACTTGCGTGGATTGTTCGACGAGATGGTGAACTTATTCACATCGTTCAGCACCTGCGCATACTCCTTGAATGCCTTGATGGGTGCCGAGTTTGGTGTTGCGTTCATATCACCTGCGATGAATGCCGGCTTGTTGAGCTTCGATACGATGTCGCGAATGATGCGCACCGAGGTCAATCTGTCCTGTGCGTTGAGCGAGAGGTGGGTGCTGAGAATGTAGTACTTCTTCATCTCCACGATGAGCAAGCCGCGTGGCTCACGACGGCAAGGTAGTGGATGGAAATCTACCGACAACGCCTTCTCGCGTGTGAGGACACCGATACCATAGGCACCACCTCTGTAAGGGATAGTGCGGTGGTAGTAGTCGTGGTAACCTGTCAACTTTGCCATCTCGCCAAGAACATATTTCTTGTTACGGCGACTCATACTATCCAACTCCTGCACCGCCACAACATCGGGACGGGCATCGTTGATGATATCGGTGCATCGTGTGATATCCTTCACGCCATCAACACCGTGTCCGTTGCGGACATTGTACGACATTACGCGTACCTTCTGCGCCTCGGCCGAGGTGACAACTGCCACCACGAGGGCCAAAATCAAAAATAATCTCTTCATACGATTCTCTCTTATGCGTTAGCTTTGTCGTAACCGTCGCGCTTTGCACCCCACATCAGGATGAATACGCCCACGCCCACGATAGCCATTGCGATTACTCCAATAAATACATAGTTCCAACCGAACTTATCGGCCAACCAACCCATACCGATGCCCGACACTGCGGTCGAGAGGTAACCGAAGATGCCCACCAAGCCATTTGCTGTGGCTGCAGCCTTCTTTGTGGCGTGGTTTGCTGCTGCGATGCCGATGAGCGCCTGGGGACCATAGACGAAGAATCCCGCCATTGCCAACACACCAATCATCAACTCGTCAGCCACCATACCCGGATGGAGGTAGAAGTAGTAGAATGCCCCCATCGAAGCGCCCGCTCCCAACATACAGAGCAGACAGGTGCGGTGTGAGCGACCTGCAAAGAACTTGTCGGTGAACCATCCCGCTACGAGTGTGCCCACGATAGCCATAATCTCGAATGCGGCAACTGCGATACCCGCCTTCTCGTAGGACATACTGCACGCCTCGGTCAAGAACTTTGGTCCCCAATCGAGCACTGAGAATCGCACCACATAGACGAAGAAGTTGGCAAATGCCAAGCCCCAGATGATAGGGTTCTTGTAGACCATCTTTCTGACGAATGCTTTGCGTGCCTCCTTGTCGTCGGCACCGTCGCCATCGAGCGAGGTCTTCGAGACTTCAAGCTCAGGCAAGCCCACCGACTTTGGTGTGTCGCGCAGGAATGCGAAGAGTCCTACTGCACCCAAGAGCGCAATCAAGCCCGGCAACCAGAACGACCACTTCCACGCTCCAGAGTGCTCGGCGCGGGTGATGATGGTCTGTGTAGCCTTTGCCTGTGCTACGCTGAGGTTGCACGCCTTGGCAATCTCCGATGCGCTCACTGTGCGCTCCTCGGCCTGTGCCTTGTCAACAATGCTCTTCACAGCCATAAAATTCTCATTCGAGAAGTCGTATGTTGCGGTGAGGGTGTCTGTAGGGTTGCTCTTAAGGGTGTAGCGCACTGCTACGGTGTAGCCATCCTCGCTCTGCTCGGGTGCGAAGACCTTCACCACCTTGTTTATAGACTCGTCCGACTTCTTTACATCATCCTTGAAGAGGGTCGAAACGTAGTTCTTGGTGATGTTGTCCACATCCTGACGCGATGAGCTGACATCGTTGCCCATATTGCTCATAATGTATCCGCAGAAGAGGGCAAGGATGAATGCACCAATCGAGTGCGAGGTGTTCCAAATCGACTGCTTGGTAGCCAGCTCGTGTGGCGGAATCCAGTGCGAGAGCAGTCGCGCACAAGGAGGGAAACCGCTACCCTGGAAGATGTTGTTCAGCACCAGCAGGATGGCGAATGCCACCACAAGGATGTGTGGAGCCTTGCCAATCTCGATGCCGAGCAACGAAGGGATGAAGCCGAATGCAAGGCTTGCCAATGCGCAGAGCATCAAGCCCGCTGACATATGGTAGCGTGCGTTCATACGATCTGCCAAGATGCCATTGAGGTAGCGCGAGAAGCCATAGACAAGTCCCACGATGGTCATCACGATGCCGAATGAGGTGTTGGTGATGCCATACTCGGCTGCCAAACCAGGCATTGCGAATGAGAAGTTCTTGCGAACAAAGTAGAAGAATGCGTAGCCCAACATCGTCACGATGATTGTGCGCCACTGCCAACTCTTGAATCTCTTTTCAGTTTGAGCGTCCATATTTGTGGTCGGTTTTCTCTGTTATTTCAATCCGTGAGCCTCCTTTACGAGCTCTCCGAGTACCTCTATGCTATCGCACACCAGGTGCGGCTGCTTTGGAGCTGCATCGCACACCTCGAGTGTTGTCTCGCCCGAGAGCACCAACACACCGAATGCTCCGGCGTTGTGCGCCATCTCGATGTCGGTGTAGATGCGGTCACCCACCATAGCCACCTCGTCAGCCTCGTAGCCGAAGCGACCGAGAATGCCCGAGAGCATATTTGGATCGGGCTTGCCGAGTGTGATGTCGGGACGACGACCTGTGGCGTGAGCGATGCACTCTGCAATAGAACCGCAGTCCACCAACACTACAGGCTGGTCGGTAGGGCACACGCGGTCGGGGTTTGTGGCGATGTAAGGCACATTCTGCGATGCCCACCACGCTGCGCGGCAGAGGCGGTCATACCGCAAAGTCTTGTCGAATGCAACAACCACAACATCGGGAACATCCTCGGCTGAGTCCTCCGCCGAGATGAAGCCAGCCTTCTCGAACTCGGCAATCATCGAAGGTGTGCCGAGCAGGAACAATCGCTTTGCCTCGGGGTAGTGGGTCTTGATGTAGTCGATGGTGGCGATAGAGGTGGTGTACATCTCCTCGCGAGTAGCCTCGATGCCGAGCTTTGCCAACTTTGCGAGATAGTCCGATATTCCCGCCGAAGGGTTGTTCGTAAGGAACGAATAGTTCAAGCCCATCTCCTTCACGCCGCCGAGGAAAGCCTTGGTGTATGGGAAGAGTGTTGCACCGAGGTAGATTGTACCATCCATATCGAGCGCAAAGTGCTTCAACTTGCGCAGACGCTCCATCAACTCGTCGTGCGAGTAGATCGAGCGATATCTATTAAATTCTGCCATAATGATTTGTGGTTTATTATGTTTAAGTCCAGTTTCAACTTCCAAAGGTACAAAAAAAAGTCATACAATAAAAACCAATCGCAAATATTCTCGTTGCATAGGTATAATATTGTTGTTTAGTCTATTCTTGTGTGCCAAGATTTGGTATAGTAAAAAAATATCGGCAATCAATTTGTCAATTATCAATTTATTTATATCTTTGCACCCGCATTAGTGCAATGGACCCATAGCTCAGTCGGTTAGAGCAGCGGACTCATAATCCGAAGGTCGTGGGATCATGCCCCTCTGGGTCCACAAAGAAAAAGGAACTTCTTCTATGAAGTTCCTTTTTTCTGTTTTGTGGCAGTGGCCTGTTAGTGGCAGTGGCACTCGCCCTCGCCGCACTCGTGGTCACCGCAGCCCTCGCAGCCATCACCGCAGTGGTCGTGGTCGCAACCGCACGAGCAACCGCCCTTTGGAGCCAAATCCTCAGGTGTCACATCGCGTACCTCTACAACCTCTACATCGAAGTTCAGGGTCTTGCCAGCCATAGGGTGGTTGAAGTCCATCATAATGGTCTCCTCCTTTACCTCCTTGATGATACCGTTCATACGGTGGCCCTCAGCGTCGCTCATTGGTACTACATTGCCCACGAAGAGCATCTCCTCGACAACCTTGCCATCGATCATAAAGATGGTCTTTGGAAGCTCTACGATAGCCTCCGGAATCAACTCTCCGTAGCCATCCTTTGGCTCCAAGGTGAACGAAACCTTATCACCCGGCTCCTTGCCGATGAGTGCGCCCTCGAACTTAGGGAGCAACATACCTGCGCCACATACGAACTCGAGTGGCTGACCCTCTGGATTCTGGTCTGCAATCTGACCATCAACGGTAAGTGTATAGTTTACCGCAACGAATTTTGTGTTCTCTACTTTCATAATTTACGATAATTTATGTTGTTGTTATTCCTTAATGCTTGTTTTCTTTTTGTTTCGCCTTGCTAACTTGGCGCCTCTATGCCTTTAAGGAGGCTATCCAAACTACAAAGATAGTTATTTTTTGCAATTTCTAACACAAAAGAGGGATAATCTGTGCGATTACCCCTCCGTTTTGCATCTCCACTTACTCCTCGATTACTCAATCTTCTTCCAGTAGCGCGAGAGCGAGAATGGGCCCAACGAGCCCTTTACGCGAAGTGTGGTTGCGTCGTCGAACGAGCACTCCACATTGTAGATCTTACCATTTGTTGGCTTGTAGACCTTTCCACCTCCCCAAGCCTGCTTCTTGGCGTCGTAGCGAATGCCTGTCACGATCACAATCTGATCCGAAGGGACCTTGCGGAGCTCGGGATTAGGGTTCTTGATATCCATCTTACGAGTTCCGTCGGGGTGGTTAGGTTGCGAAAGCCAGATAATCTGTCCCTGATAGGTGCCATCCTCGCACTTTGTAAAGCGAACCTTTGATTTGTTTCCATCCTCCTCGACCTGATATACACCGAGGATTTTGTCGGCTGCACTCTGTGCAAATGCGCTGGTTGCGAAGAGCATAGCCACAACGCAAGCGCCCAATTTGAATAAATTTTTCATAGTAATCAAATAGATGTTTACGAAGCAAATGTAGCAATTTTTTCGTTAATCGGTCATCAATCGACCCCTCGCAACCTCAATATGGGTATTTATACCTATCGCCTTATCTTATTTATAATATAGGTGCGATTATTGTTTTTCGATAAATCAGCAATTTTTCGTTAAAATTCTGTAAAATTTTCAGTACTTTATATTGCATAGTACTAAATTTTGTTTTATATTTGCAATACCAAAACGCTAAAAGCAAACTTTTTTAATATGAAAGAGACCATTAATGCAAACATCGGACAACAGGCATTTACGCTCGATTACGATGCCTACGACCGTTTGACGACCTATTTGAGTGATCTTCGTCGCAACATCACAGTCGACACCGACGAGGTGGTGGGCGATATCGAGATTCGCTTGGCGGAGCTCTTCCGCGAGGAGCTGTCATCACCGATGATGGTGGTGACGCTGGCTATGGTGGAGCGAGCCATTGCGCGCATAGGCCGTCCTGAGGATTTTGCCTCGGATAGTGAAGGAGAACCAACTAAAAAGGAGAATACTATGGAGACAAAGAGACTGCGTCGTTCGCGCACAGACCGTTCCATCGCAGGAGTGTGTGGCGGTTTGGCAAACCACCTTGGTGTCGACGCCACCATTCTTCGCATCGTGACACTCTGCCTAATGCTCTTTGGCGGAATGTCGTTGTGGGTATATATCATTATGTGGATTTTGATACCGGAGGAGTAGCGTATGAAAGAGGATAATGTAAAGATTCAGATGCGCAAGGGCATAATGGACTATTGTGTGCTTGCGATATTGGCAAATGGCGACGAGTATGCACCAGCCATCATCGACAAGCTCAAGGGGGCAGAGATGATTGTGGTCGAGGGTACGCTCTACCCGCTGCTCACACGCTTGAAGAATGCGGGCTATCTGACCTATCGTTGGGAGGAGTCGTTGCAGGGCCCTCCTCGCAAGTACTACACCCTCACCGAGCAGGGTCGCACCTACCTCGCGTCACTCGACGAGGCGTGGGATACTCTGGTCGAGCAGATTAATACTATTCGCAACAAACAGTAAAAGAGAAGATTATGAAACGCATATTTTTGACAGTTTTGGCAGCTGTGCTCTGCTCTGTGGCTTTGGCGCAGAGCGAAGAGAATACCAAGACGGGTATCCTGCTTGCCAACGAGCATAAGATTGTGGTTGAGGCTCGTCGCTCGTCGATGAACTTCAACGAGATAGAGGCATCGCGAGCCATCCGTGTGATTGTCGAGGAGCGTACAACGGGCAATATCATCGTGCGAGCACCGCAGTCGGTGATGCCTTATGTCTCGCTCTCGGTCAAGGGCAACACCCTCCACGCAACTCTGCTTTCGGGTGTTCCTGCGCAGCGCAACTCCAATGTGTTGGCCGAGATATATGTGCCATACAATGGCCGCTTGAACGAGATTACCACTCGCTCGGCAGCAAAGGTGATTGTCAAGCCCACGCTATCGTGCGACGAACTCGACCTGGAGGCGTCGTCTGCCTCATACATAGAGCTCAAGGCGGGCGTGAAGCAGCTCTCAATCGAGGCTTCGGGAGCCTCTCAAATCAAGGCGGAGGTTGCGGCAGATGAACTCGAGGTGGAACTCTTGAGCGCATCGTTTGCGAAATTGTCGGGACAGGTGACCGATGCCGATGTGGAGGTCTCGGGCGCATCGACCCTTCGTGCCGAGTCGCTTCGTGCAGCCAATATCGAACTCGAGTGCTCGGGTGCATCGAAGGCTTCGGCTCTGGGTGTCGCTTGCACAACCAAGGCAACGGGTGCCTCGTCGATTGTCGTGGAGTCACTCGCGGTGCTCAATGCCTCGGCTTCGGGAGCGTCGTCAATTCGCTATTCAGGTGATTGTCAGGTGAATATCCTCGACAATTCGGGAGCAAGTACAATTCGTAAAAAGTAGGAGAAAAGAGTATGAATGAGATTAAAAGATGTAGCCTTTCGGGTGTGGGATTCACCTTCGAGGCTGATGCATACAAGCGATTGAGCGACTACCTCGACAAGCTCAATGCGATATATAGGGATAGTGCCGATAGTGGCGAGATTTTGGCCGATATCGAGGCTCGTATTGCCGAGTTGATACTCTCGGCGCAGAGCAGTACAGAGTCGGTGGTGGCGTTGCCACTTGTCGAGAATATCATCGCACAACTCGGCTCGCCCGAGGATATTTCGGGTGTGGATGGGGATGTAAAGGTCGAGTCGGAGGATGACGAGCGCATACCTCGCCGCCTCTATCGTGACCTCGAGAACTCGAAGCTCGGTGGCGTATGTGCCGGCCTCGCTCGATACTTTGGTGTCGAGGCTGTGTGGATTCGTCTGGGAATGTTTGCACCGCTTATCCTGTGCTTCTTGAGTAGCATTCCGGGTATGTGGTGGAGTGCGCCGTTGGGAGGAAACCTCTTTGGCATCCTTCTGCTGACCTATCTTATCTTGTGGTTTGCCATCCCTGCAGCAAAGTCGGCACGACAGAAGCTCGAGATGGAGGGCAAGCGTGTCTCGGCGCAGAATATTGCCGAGCGTCAGGGTGCTACACAGGAGGAGAAGGCGAAGTCGAGCGTCGCATCGTTTGTCACAACGCTTGGTCGCGCGGCGGTCATTGTGCTCAAGATTATGCTCGGTCTGCTCCTCTTCCCGGTTGTTTCCCTCATCCTGGTGATGCTCTTCTCGCTTGTGGTTATCACCATTGGCGTAGGAGAACTCTTTATGGTCGATATCGGCAACTTCGGCAATCTGTCGCAGGTTGCAGGCGAGGTGGGTACGCCATTGCTGGTATTCTCGATGCTCCTTCTCCTTGTGCCTGCGCTCTACATCGCCTACCTCTTTATTGTGCTACTCGTGAACAAAAGACCGAAACTCTGGGTATTGCTCTTGACCTTCTTGCTCTGGATAATGGTCCTTGTAGGCACGATATTTTCGGGCGTGCGCTATGCGGGAAGCAGTGCAGGGGCTGTTCTGAATATGGATATTGAGGAGCTGATCGAAGGTGATGACAACTCGCTCTCGCGTCAGATTATGGAGGGACTCGATGCTGCCCCCGATGCCGAGCAACAGGCGGAAATCGAGCGACTGATTGACGACCCAAATGCAAAGTCGATAGACTAATTGCGTTATATATAATAACAAAAAGAGCCACAATGAAGTGGCTCTTTTTGTCTATATGTTTCTTACTTACTCCTCGTTCTTGCAGACGAGGTTGCGGTCGCCATAGCCGTTGTCAATCTTCGTAACATAAGGGAAGAACTTCGAGCGTGCTACCCACGCCAATGGGAAGGCTGCCTCGTGGCGCGAATATGGGTGCGACCACTCGCCTGTGAGCTCCTCGGCGATGTGCGGAGCATTGGCCACCACATTGTCTGCTTCGCCATTGATAGCCTCCGCTTCGCGCTTGATCTGAATCAATGCCTCGATGAAGCGATCCATCTCCTCCTTTGGCTCCGACTCGGTAGGCTCCACCATCAGCGTTTCGTGAACAGGGAACGAGAGGGTAGGGGCGTGGAAACCGTAGTCCATCAATCGGTGAGCAACGTCGCCACAATCTACGCCATAGTCGCGCTTGAAGTGGGTCAGGTCGAGAATCATCTCGTGACCTACACGACCTGTCTCGCCCGAGTAGTAGGTGCGGAACTCGTGCTTGATGGCCGAAGCCATATAGTTGGCATTTACGATAGCCATCTCGGTAGCCTTGCGCAATCCCTCCTCGCCGAGCATCTTGATATAGCCATAAGTGATTGGCAACAACATTGCCGAGCCCCAAGGTGCCGACGATACGGCTGTGATACCCTCCTCGCCACCGGTAGCAACCACCGAGTGCGAAGGGAGGAATGGTGCAAGGTGCGAAGCCACACAGATAGGGCCTACACCAGGACCACCGCCTCCGTGAGGCATTGCGAATGTTTTATGCAGGTTGAGGTGGCAGACATCCGCGCCAATAAAGCCCGGATTGGTCAAGCCTACCTGTGCATTCATATTTGCTCCGTCCATATAGACCTCGCCACCGGCATCGTGGATGGTGTCGACAATCTCGCGGATGCGACTCTCGAATACTCCGTGGGTCGACGGATAGGTCACCATCAAGGCGCACAACTCCGATGAGTACTGCTCTGCCTTTGCCTTCAGATCGTCGACATCGATATTTCCGTGCTCGTCGCACGCTACGGTGACAATCTTCATACCCGCCATAGCTGCCGAGGCTGGGTTTGTGCCGTGTGCCGAGGCCGGGATGAGAACTACATTGCGGTAGCCCTGATTGCGACTCTGGTGGTAGGCGCGAATCACCATCAAACCAGCGTACTCGCCTGCGGCACCCGAGTTAGGCTGCACCGAGCAAGCTGCAAAGCCTGTGATGGTGGCAAGGTCCTGCTCGAGCTCCTCGATAAGGGCGGTGTAGCCCTCGTGCTGATCGGCAGGGGCAAATGGGTGTATATTCTGGAAGCCCGACAACGAGAGCGGCTGCATTAGTGCTGCAGCATTGAGCTTCATTGTGCACGATCCGAGCGAAATCATCGAGTTTGCCAACGAGATATCGCGCAACTCGAGCTGCTTGATATAGCGCATCAACTCACTCTCCGAGCGGTAGCGGTTGAATACGGGCTCGGTCAGATATGGTCTCTTGCGAGCCATAAAGTGTTGCGGCTCGGTGATGTGCACCACCTTCTTCTTCTTGCGACCTTTTGCCTCGGCGAAGATGGCGACAACCTCCTCGACCTCCTGCGGAGTGGTCACATCGTCGAACGAGAGTCGAACACGGAACTCCGAAGGGTAGTAGAAGTTGATGCGGTGCTCCTCGGCTACCGACTCCACAACCGAAGCCTCCGCCTCGATGTCGAGTGTGTCGAAGAAATTTGAGCACGAGAGTTTATATCCGAGAGCCTCGATGCCCTTTGCTGCGGTCAGTGCCGCAAGGTGGGCGGTGAGGGCTGCACGATGCAAACCTTCCGCTCCGTTGTATACGCAGTAGAAGCCGACAATCGACGCCATCAAAGCTACTGATGTGCAGATATTTGATGTAGCACGCTCGCGCTTGATGTGCTGCTCACGCATCTGCAACGACATACGCAGTGCACGACGACCAAGACGGTCTACCGATACTCCGATGATACGACCCGGCATATTGCGTTTGTAGGCATCCTTCGTAGCCATATAACCTGCTGAAGGGCCACCAAAGCCCATTGGGCAACCCAGACGCTGGGTAGAGCCGACTGCTATGTCTGCTCCCCATTCGCCAGGCGAAGCGAGCAGAGCCAATGAGAGAAGGTCGGCATTGGCTGTAACAAGGGCACCTACTGCGTGAGCCGAAGCCACGAAGTCGGAGTAGTCGCGCACCTCGCCATTTGCGGCAGGGTACTGCACAATAGCACCGAACTCCTTGCCTGTAAAGTTGTAGTCGGCGTAGTTGTCGATAACCAACTCGATGCCAAATGGCTCACTGCGAGTGAGCAGTACATCGAGTGTCTGTGGGAAGATATTTTCGTCTACAAAGAGCACATTGCGTCCCTCCTTCACCGCCTCGCGCGAACGAAGCGAGAACATCATCGCCATAGCCTCGGCTGTGGCTGTGCCCTCGTCGAGCAACGAGCAGTTTGCAATCTCCATACCTGTGAGCGAGATGATGGCGGTCTGGTAGTTGAGAAGAGCCTCCAAGCGACCTTGCGAAATCTCTGCCTGATAAGGGGTGTAAGAGGTGTACCACGCAGGGTTCTCGAATACATTGCGGAGGATGGCTGCCGACGAGGCGTTAGGGTAGTAGCCCAAGCCTATGAAGGAGCGGAACTGCTGATTGCGTGCAGCAAGCTCCTCGATGTGGCCGGCAAACTCATATTCGCTCAGTGGCGCAGAGAGCTCGAGTGGAGCGTTCAGTCGAATGTCCGAAGGGATAACCTGCGAAATGAGCTCCTCGACAGAGCTGACACCTATGGTGTCGAGCATAGCCTTCAGGGTGTCGGGGTTGCTTGTGCCGATGTGGCGGTTAACAAATTTGTCAAACATAATATATGAAGTTTTTTGGTTGATATTCTACTTATTACAAAGATAGTGAAAAAAACGGAAATTTGTTTTATCGAGAAATATTTTTTAATTTTGTAGAGGACAAAACTATCAAACATCAATGAAAACCAATCTCAAGAAACTGCTAGGCCTACTCCTTATTGTGCCACTCTTTGCCATGGCACACCCTGCTCCAAAGCGACCACTTATCGGCATCTCGTGCGGTGCGGGCAAGGGAAAGACAAGCCTCAAACTCGAATATGTCGAAGCTGTACGCAACGCCGGTGGCACACCCATCCTTATACCTGTCATAACCGATAGCCTTGCGCTAGTTGACATACTGCAACGCATCGACGGTCTGATTCTTAGCGGTGGCGAAGATGTAGCACCTGCCTACTATGGCGAGACCCCTCACGAGAAACTTGAGACGGTGAACGACCTCCGCGATACCTACGACTTTATGCTTGCCGGCATTGCCCACAAGATGAATCTTCCGATGTTGGGCATCTGTCGTGGCGTGCAGCTGCTGAATGTCTATTTTGGCGGTACGCTCTATCAGGATATTCCGTCGCAGCGCCCCGATTGGAATTTGGCGCATCGAGCACGTGTCAAGGGCGAAAAGCCACTCCATAAGGTGCTCATCGAGCCCGACTCGCAGTTGGCAAAGATGTTTGGCACAACCGAGCTCAACGCCAACACCAGCCACCACCAAGCGGTTAAGAAGGTGGCGCCAGGTTTCCGCATTGTGGCTCGCGCAGCGGATGGCACACACGAGGGCATAGAGTCGACCGAAGGCCTTCCGGTGTGGGGTGTGCAGTTCCACCCCGAGGGTATGTATGCCGATGGTAACAGCGTGGCACTCAATGTATTCAAGGCGTTTGTGCTGCAGGCAAAGAGAGTGAAGAAAAAGAATAAATAAATAGATTTTTCAACTTGAAAAAATGAATAGGATGATTGTATTTTCCGCCTTAGTTGCGTTGTTTTTCACTATATCGTGGATAGAACCCAACAAAGAAATTTGCAATGTGCCTAAATGACAGGGATGGCCTTCTAGTGATTTTCTCTATGGTGACATAGAAAAAGTTACTATAACAGAATACTCCCTCATTGAAAAGTTTGGCGAGATTGTCAAAGACGAGATAGAAGGTAGAGATATTTATAAATTCAATCAGAAAGGAGATGTGATTGAGCATGCCGAATACTACTACGACGGCTCATTGAGGGCAAAATGGCTCTACAAATATAATTCACACTGTAATATGATTGAGTGTGCTTGGTATGACTCAGATGGCTCGTTAAGATTTAAACAACAATATCAGTACGATTCGCTAGGTAATAAAATTTTGGACACTCATTATACTGGTGAAATAATGAAACCTACTAGCATGAAAGAACGCGAAATTACCTATCGCAAATAGCACTTTATGAAACAGATGAAAAAACGTTACTATGGGACATTTTGTTAAAATTCACTGCGTAAATAGCGATGTAGATGTTAATGTCGAGATGGGTACATCGCTCATAGAGCTTGCCGAGCAGCTATCATTGAAGGGCGAATACCCCTACCTTGCCGCGCTTGTCAACCATCGCATCAAGGAGTTGAACTACAAGATATACACCCCTGTCAAGGTGGAGTTCTTCGATATCCGCACCCACGCAGGTTTCCGTGTCTATCAGCGCACGATGATATTTATTATGCAGGCTGTGGTGTCGAAACTCTATCCTCAGCAGAGGTTCCGTGCCCGTCACGCCATTGGCGATAGCATCTACTGCGAGGTGGAGGGCAAGGAGGAGTTCTCGGTAGAGGAGTGTCGCGCACTTTACGACACTGCGCAGCAGATAGTGAGTGCCAACTTGCCTATCACACGCGAGAAACTGCCGACAGAGGAGGTTATCGCAGAGTTTGCAAAGCGAGGTTTTGACGATAAGGTCGATCTGTTGCAGACCCGTCAGCGACTCTACAGCAGCATCGAGCGTCTGGGTGATGAGGTGGGCTACTTCTTCGGTGCTCTTGCTCCGTCTACCGCCTATATCGACCGCTTCGAGGTGGTGCCATATTTCAAGGGCTTCTACATCTCGATACCTTCGCGCACTGCCCCCGATACCATCGCTCCTGCGCCAAACCTCAAGAAGATGTTTACCATCTTCGACAACTATGGTTATTGGGTCGATATAATGGGTGTCTCTACCGTCGGTAAGCTCAACAAGCGCATCGAGCAGGGTGACAAGAGTGAACTTATTCAGATTGCCGAGGCGGTGCACGAGAAACAACTCTCGAGCATTGCCGATACTATTGCCGCAGCAAATCGTGAGCGAGGTATGCGTCTGGTGCTTATCTCGGGCCCTTCGTCGAGTGGCAAGACCACCACATCGAAGCGACTCGGCGTGCAACTGCGAGTGCTTGGTCTGCACCCTGTGCTTATCTCGACCGACGACTACTTCGTAAATCGTGAGGATACCCCACGCGACGAGAATGGCGACTACGATTTCGAGGCTTTGGAGGCTATCGACCTTGCACGACTCAACGAGGATTTGGGTAAGCTGATGGCGGGCGAGAGTGTCGAGATTCCTCGCTTCGACTTTATCAGCGGCACCCGCAAGTGGCACGAAAATCCACTTCAACTTGATGACCGCTCGATACTCATTATGGAGGGCATCCACTCGCTCAATCCACGACTTACGCCGAGCATCCCGAACAGCGCAAAGTTCCGTCTCTACGCTTCGTGCTTCACCTCGGTGGCTATGGATGACACCTCGCGCATACACACAACCGACAACCGCTTGTTGCGCCGTATGATTCGCGACAATGCTACCCGAGGAATCAGTGCTGCCGATACGATTGCCCGTTGGCCAAGTGTGCGTCGTGGCGAGGAGCGCAATATCTTCCCATATCAGGAGGAGGCAGATGTGATGTTCAACTCGTCGCTCTTCTACGAGATTGCGGTGCTCAAGCCTATTGCTGAGCCACTCCTGCGTGCCATACCGAACACCCGTCCCGAGTACGCTACAGCGCAGGGCCTGCTCAAGTTCCTCGATAACTTCCACCCTTTGACCACCGACGAGATACCGCCAACATCGGTGTTGCGTGAGTTTGTCGGAGGTAGTGCGTTCAAGTATTAGAGGTGCTTGATGGATACAAAAATATAAAGGAGTGCACATTGCACTCCTTTATATTTTAATCGTAACTTGTTACAGATTAATTGTACTTGAAAGTTGCCTCGTCCGAAACAGTCAACTTCTTGCGACCCTTTGCGCGGCGAGCAGCCAACACCTTGCGGCCATTCGCAGTAGCCATACGAGCGCGGAAACCGTGCTTGTTAATACGCTTGCGGCGCGATGGCTGGTAAGTTCTCTTCATTGCCATAATTGTATAGTTTTTATTGTTTTACGCTCTAATCTAAGTGCATAGTGTCCCTATGCGAGGTGCAAAGGTACAACGATTTTTCTTTTTCACAAAACTTTTTCGAAAAAAATCTTAAAAATCGTACCCTTTTGACCTTTTTGTGGAGTGTGGCGAGGGTATATAGTGGTTATAGTCTAAAAAATTGTAAATTTTTAGTGCGCGACTTTCAAAACTGAAAAATATTTTTTATCTTTGCACCAATAGGAATAATGAACTTAATAAAATGCCGAAGTTGTATGGTGAAAATGCACCAGCGAGAAAGCCGGATTGGCTAAAGATACGCCTCCACAGAAGTGATACTTTTGCTGAGGTGGCTCGCATAGTGCGTGAACACTCTCTCCATACGATTTGCAGCAGCGGACGATGCCCAAATAAGGCGGAATGTTGGAGTAAACGAACTGCCACATTTATGATTTTGGGCGATGTGTGTACCCGAGGTTGTCGTTTTTGCGCAACCAAAACCGGCAAACCGTTGCCGCCAAATCCGGTAGAGCCACAAGAGGTGGCTGAGAGTGTACATCTTATGGGACTTAGGCACGTTGTGGTAACTTCGGTTACGCGCGACGACTTGGCCGATGGTGGTGCTGCGCATTGGGCGCAGACTGTCGAGGCCATCAAAGCGAAAAATCCAAACGCAACAATTGAGCTCCTTATTCCGGACCTCGATGCAGTAGCAACCTCGTTGGAGGTGGTGATGGCATCGAAGCCCGATATCATCGGGCATAACATCGAGACCGTCGAGCGTCTCACTCCGATTGTTCGCGCCAAAGCGACCTATCGCACCTCGTTAGCGGCATTGCGCTATATGAGCGAGCGTGGAGTGACGACCAAGAGCGGATTGATGGTAGGACTTGGCGAGAGCGAAGAGGAGGTGCTGCAAACCTTGCGCGATCTGCGTGATGCAGGCGTTAAGATTGTAACCCTCGGACAGTATCTTCGACCTTCGGAGGAGCAGGTTCCCGTTGCGGAATATATCACCCCCGAGACCTTCGAGCGATATCGACAGCTCGCTCTCGAAATGGGCTTCAGCCACTGTGCAAGTGGTCCGTTGGTGCGCTCGTCGTACCTCGCAGACGAGGCTCTCTCCTCCATCAAGGCAACCCGATAGCGAGTTGCTAAATTCTCGATTTTGAAATAGGTAATTATTCAGAATTTTGCATTCTGCATTGTGTATTGTACATTCTGCATTTTGCATTTTGCATTGTGTTGTTGTACATTTTGAATTTTGCATTTTGCATTAACCCTGCTTTGCAGGCTTTTCCTCCTCGCGGCTTGGCATAGTGCAAACAAGTTTGCCCTCTGCTCTCGCTCCGCAGCGTCGGTTCTGAATTTTTAATTTGTGTATGCGTGTAGAGTGCAGATGGGTTGGGCGAATGCCCTACAAGGAGTGCTGGGAGTTGCAGCAGCAACTCTTCGATGAGCTTCTCGCAAAGCGTGGCGAGGAGAGTGACTTCGCCGGCACGATAATATTTGTGGAGCACCCCGCAGTATACACACTTGGCAAGAGTGGCAACATAAGCAATATGCTTATCGACGAGGCTCGCCTCAATGCTCTTGGCGCAGAGTTCTATCACATAGATCGAGGTGGCGACATCACCTTCCACGGTGAAGGTCAGGTGGTCTGCTATCCGATTCTCGACCTGCAGAAGTTGGGCATTGGCCTCAAGCGGTATATCGAGTTGCTCGAGCAGAGCATTATCGAGGCGGTTGCCGAGTATGGTATCGGTGCGTGTCGCTTGGCCGGAGCTACGGGTGTATGGCTCTGCGATAGGGTGTCAAATGCCGAGGGCGAGAGCATCGAGCGCAATTGGCGAAAGATTTGCGCTATAGGAGTCAAGGCATCGCGCTATGTCACGATGCACGGATTGGCACTCAATGCCTCGACCGATTTGAAGTGGTTTACTATGATAAACCCGTGTGGCTTTGTCGACAAGGGTGTGACCTCCATCTCGAAGGAGCTCTTTCGAGAGGTGTCGTTCGACGAGGCAAGTAAGGTGTTGTGCGAGAAGCTGCTCGCCAATTTCGGGCTCGTGAAGGGCTAAACTTAGAAGCGAAAAAAAATTGAAAAATATATATAAAATAAAAATTAACGAGTATGCCTATTCAGAAAAGGTGGGTAGTCAAACCACAGGGCAACTCATTGACGGTAGATCACATTGCTACCTCGTTGAGAATCCCTACGGTTTTGGCGAACCTATTGGTACAAAGAGGCATAGACACCGTAGACAAAGCGAAGAGATTTTTCAATCCTCGACTCGACGATCTGCACAATCCGTTCCTGATGAAGGATATGGATCTCGCAGTGGCCCGTTTGGAGGAGGCTATTGCCAAGAACCAGAAGATTATGGTCTATGGCGATTACGATGTGGATGGCACCACTGCCGTTGCGCTCGTATATAAATTTCTGCGCCACATCGGGCATAACAACCTGATGTTCTACATTCCCGATCGTTATACCGAGGGTTATGGTATTTCGAAGAGGGGTATCGACATTGCCGCAAAGAAGGGAGTGAAACTTATCATTGCCCTCGATTGTGGTATTAAGGCTGTCGAGAAGGTGGACTATGCAACACAGAAAGGGGTAGATTTCATTATCTGCGACCATCATCTTCCGGCCGAGGAGATTCCTCGCGCTGTAGCTGTTCTCGACCCAAAGCGCACAGACTGCAACTATCCGTTCGATGAGTTGTCGGGCTGTGGCGTGGGATTTAAGTTGGTACAAGCCTATTCGCAAAAGCACAACATTCCGTTTAGCGAAATCGAGCAGTTCCTCGACCTCCTGGTCGTAAGTATTGCCTCGGATATCGTTGCGCTGACCGACGAAAACCGCATCCTTGCGCACTACGGTCTCAAGCGACTCAACGCACAACCTTCGGAGGGACTCTCTTCGATAATCCGCATCTGCGGTCTCGAGGAGCAGAACATAACCATCGATGACATCATCTTCAAGATCGGTCCGCGCATCAATGCTGCGGGACGAATGCGTATGGATGAGTACCCAGAGGACTCGGTTCCTTCTGGAGGCTATGCGGCAGTGAAGTTGCTTGTCGAGGGTAACGAGGAGACTGCACGCTCGTTGGGCGAGGGTATCGACAACTACAACCAGGATCGCAAGAAGGAGGATCGCTCCGTAACGCAGGAGGCTCACGAGTTTGTCGAGAACAATCCGCAACTCAAGGCACAGAAGAGCATCGTCATCTACAATCCAAATTGGATGAAGGGTATCGTGGGTATCGTGGCATCGCGCCTTATCGAGACCTACTACCGCCCTACGGTGGTGCTCACCCAGAGCAATGGCTTTGTTACAGGCTCGGCACGCTCTATTGCGGGCTTCGACCTCTATCAGGCTGTGGAGTCGTGTTCGGATTTGTTGGAAAACTTCGGTGGCCATATGTACGCCGCAGGTCTTACGATGAAGCCTGAGAATGTTGAGGAGTTCAAGCGTCGATTCAACCAATTTGTCGAGGAGAATATCGACCCGAAGAGCCTTATTCCACAGGTCGAGATCGACAGTATGCTCGACTTTGCCGATATCACTACAAACTTCTTCCGCGAGCTCAACCGCTTCCAGCCATTCGGACCGGGCAATAATCTGCCGATATTTGCGTCGGAGGATTGCATCAACAATGGCGATGCGAAGTTGGTGGGTATGGATGCCGAGCATCTCCGTATGGATCTGCACCAGCCATCAGCACCGAAGGCCAATATGCAGACTATCGCCTTCCAGCAACCATCCTTCTACGAGTGGGTGCGTGGTGGTCGTCCTATCAACATCTGCTATCAGATTGTCGAGAACAACTATCGCGGCAAGGCATCGTTGCAGTTGCGCATCAAGGATATCAAGAAGAACAACTAACATCCGAATGACGGGTAAAAGTAATGGGGTCACTCCGTGAGAAGTGACCCCATTATTATATATAGGTATAGACTATATGATACCCTGCTCGAGCATAGCCTGTGCAACCTTGAGGAAGCCGGCGATGTTTGCGCCCTTCACATAGTTCACGCGGTCGCCCTCCTGACCTGCCTTGACGCAAGCCTCGTGGATGGAGTGCATAATGTAGTGCAACTTCTCGTCAACCTCGGCTGCCGACCACGAGATGTGCATAGCATTCTGGGTCATCTCCAAGCCCGATGTAGCCACACCACCAGCGTTTACAGCCTTGCCTGGAGCGAAGAGGATCTTCGCATTCTGGAACGCTGCGATAGCCTCAGGGGTACAACCCATATTCGATACCTCGGCAACACACCAAGTACCATTTGCGAGCAACTCCTCGGCATCTGCACCTGTCAACTCATTCTGGAATGCGCAAGGGAGTGCGATGTCGCACTTCACGCTCCAGGCCTTCTTGCCAGGGATGAATGTAGCGTCGGTGAACTTCTCTGCGAATGGAGCCACAATGTTGCGGTTCGAAGCGCGGAGCTCCAACATATAGGCGATCTTTTCGTCGTTCATACCGTTAGGGTTGAGCACCACACCGTCAGGACCCGAGATTGCGATAACCTTCGCACCGAGCTCGGTAGCCTTCTTCGCTGCACCCCAAGCCACATTACCGAAGCCCGAGATGGCAACTTTTGCACCCTTGAGCTCCTTGCCTGCGCGGTTGAGCATATGCTCCACAAAGTACAATGCACCGAAACCTGTAGCCTCAGGACGGATCAACGAACCACCCCAAGTGAGGCCCTTACCTGTCAATACACCTGTGTTGTACTCGCGTGCCAACTTCTTGTACATACCGTACATATAGCCAATCTCACGACCACCTACGCCGACATCACCTGCAGGGACATCGGTATCAGGGCCGATATTCTGCCACAACTCGAGCATAAAGGCCTGGCAGAAACGCATAATCTCAGCGTCACTCTTGCCTACAGGATCGAAGTCCGAGCCACCCTTTGCACCACCCATAGGGAGGGTAGTCAAGGCGTTCTTGAATGTCTGATCAAAGCCGAGGAACTTCAACATCGAAGGGTTCACAGCCTTGTGGAAACGGATACCGCCCTTGTAAGGACCGATCGCCGAGTTGAACTGGATGCGATAGCCGAGGTTGGTCTGAATCTCGCCCTTGTCGTCTACCCAAGTAACACGGAATGTGATGATACGATCTGGCTCGACAATGCGCTCCACGATCTTTGCCTTCTCGAACTCGGGGTGCTGGTTGTAAACCTCCTCGATCGACTCCAATACTTCGCGTACCGCTTGCAGGTACTCGTTCTCACCCGGATGCTTCTGCTCCAAGTTGCTCATAATCTCATTTACCTTCATAACTCTGTAAATTTAATGTTGTTACTATGTTTTCAGTTTGTTCTCTGTTGTTAGCTATTGCGATACCTTGGGGTTATGAATGTAAATGAGTCATCTTTACATTCCCCCTAAATCCCCCTTTGGCAAAGGGGGACTTATACCTTCATAACTCTGTAAATTTAATGTTGTTACTATGTTTTCAGTTTGTTCTCTGTTGTTAGCTATTTTCGTTAAGGTCGTTAGTGTCGTTAGAGGCGTTAAGGTCGTTAGTGTCGTTAGTGTCGTTAGAGGCGTTAGTGTCGTTAGGGCAAAATAATTTTTAATTCTGCATTCTGCATTCTGAATTCTGCATTCTAATTTCTACACCTCCACGAGGTTGTGCTTGATGGCGTAGACCACCAGGCTGGCGGTGTTCTTCGAGCCGGTCTTCTCGAGGATGTTGGCACGGTGCGAGTCGACGGTGCGCTTTGAGAGGAAGAGCTTGTCGGCTATCTCCTGTGTCGAGAGACCTCGGCATATCTCGAGCAGTACATCAATCTCGCGCTCGGAGAGTTTGTCGGTCTTCTCGTTGCGGCGCATTGCGTCGGAGAGCACCCTCATAATCTCCTTGCAGAAGTACTCCTCGCCCGCCATCACCCGAGAGATAGCCTCGAACACCTCGTCTATCGATGAGTCCTTCAGCAGAAATCCCTTTGCTCCCGCCTCCACCATCATCGAGTAGTACTTCTCGTCGCCATACATCGAGAGGCATATCACCTTGAGGTTCGGGTTGCGCTCCAAAGCTGCGGCTGTAGCCTTATCGCCCGAGAGCGTCGGCATCGAGATATCCATAAAGACCACATCGGCATTGAGTGCCTCCTCGGATGCGAGAAAGTCGGTACCATCGCCCGCCTCGGCCACAACGCGACATCCTCGATGACCATCGAGGAGTGTGCGCAGACCATTGCGGAATAGCGCGTGGTCGTCTACCAATACCACCTTTATCTCTTTTTCCATCTTCGCTTGCGTTGATTGTGTGTTATTACATCGTCCTGCTTGGTGTTGATGCGTGCAACCACCTTTAGACCCTTGCCTATGCCACTCTCAATCTGCAAATCTCCGTTGAGCGACGATATGCGTGAGGTGATATTCGAGAGTCCCATACCCTTCGACATTGCAGTCGTGGTGTCGAATCCGCAACCATTATCGTGGTAGCAGAGCTCGATAGTCGCGTCTTTGAGCAGGAGCGAGATATCGATATTTTTGCAACCTGAATGTTTGAGCGAGTTGTTTATAAGTTCGCATATTACGCGATAGAGCACCACCTCTACATTGTGGTCGAAACGCTTGTCGTGGATGCCGCTGCGGAACTCTATCTCCACATCGTAGAAAGACTGCAGGCGTGATATGAAGTTGTGCACGCCGCGCGAGAGTCCGAAGTCCTCCAGCACCTGTGGCGACATATTGTTCGATATCTCGCGCACCGAGCGTATGGCCTCGTCAATCATATGGCGCGACGAGGCAAGTATCTCCTGCTGCTCCTTGTTCATATTCTCGGTTGAGATGGCCGACAGTGACATCTTTGCCGACGAGAGCAGAGGCCCCATACCATCGTGCAGCTCCTTGGCAAACTGCGAGCGCGAACGCTCCTCGGTGCGAACTACAGCCGAGAGAAGCTGCTTGCTCAGGTGGTTGCGCTGCTGGTTGAGGTGGTCGATGTGGTTGATGAGTCGGTGTGCAAAGAGCACCGCTGCCACAATACAGAGCGAGGCTGCCACATCGAGTGTGAGGATGAGCCCACTATTGAAATCTCGGTTGAGAAATATGTAGAGTAGATGCTGGGCAAACGACACCGCGAAGGCGATGACGCAGAGTATCCAGATGATGCTGTACTTGGTGCGGTGGACAAGGCGCAGAGCGTAGCCGATAGCCAGAAGTTGGACTACCATTATTATGCCCATTGCTATTTGCACGCCCAAGCTATACATATACTACAGTATCTTTTTCAGTTGCTCCATTTGGTTGTAGGCGGTGAGGTCGACCTGTACGGGTACCACCGCTACATATCCGTTTGCAAGAGCCCACTCGTCGGTATCTTCCGATTGAGGCTCGGCATTCGAGAAGGCTCCCGTCAGCCAGTAGTAGTTGCGTCCGTGTGGGTCGGTGCGCTCGAAGAAATCCTCGTGCCAATATCCTCGTGTCTGGCGTGACAGGCGTATGCCCTTTAGCTCGGCGCAAGGGATGTTCGGCACATTCACATTGAGGCAGAGCGGTTGCGGAAGTTCTCCATTGAGTACCGACTCGACAATCTGTGTACCAAACTTTATTGCCCCCTCGAAATCTGCATCGGGGTCGTGGTCGGTGAGCGAGAGACCAATGCTCGGAATGTTGTAGAAGGCACCCTCGATGGCTGCACCCATAGTTCCGGAGTAGAGCACATTCACTGCGGCATTCGAGCCGTGGTTGATGCCCGAGATGACCAGGTCGATCTTCTCATCCTTGAAAAAGTGGTCGAAGGCCATCTTCACGCAGTCGACAGGTGTGCCATTGAGCGAATATACCAGCACACCCTCCTCCTCGCGTACCTTGCGAAGGCGGAGCGGGTTGTAAATGGTAATTGCCTGACTCATACCGCTTTGTGGTGTGTCTGGTGCGATGGCAATCACACGGCCAAACTGTCGAGCAATCTCGATGGCAGCATCGAAGCCCTTGCTGCGATAGCTATCGTCGTTGGTCAAAAATATAACTCTCTCCATTGTTTTCTCGTTCAGATATACGCAAAGATAGGAAAAAGTAAGAAAAAAATGCAACAGAGGAGCGAAAAACGCTCCTCTGTACACTATTTTTTTTTGTTTTTGGTGCTACTTTGTTCGCTATTTTGCGTATGCGAACTTGTACCCCTGCACTCTGTTCCACGCACCGCGTGTGAAGTCGGGCACCTGCACAGGTGCCGATCCGTGCTTAATCGAGATTGAGCTCAATGGTGCAGGACAACTCCACTCCGCCAGGTCGTAGACATCCATATCGAGTGGCAAACCATTACGCAAGCAGTAGACCAAGCGGTAGTCCATTATAAAGTCCATACCTCCGTGACCGCCCACCTTCTTCGCCTTCTCGCCCACCTCGGTGAGGATAGGGTGCTTGTACTGCTCCATCAAGGCATCACGCTCCTCGTTCGACATAAATGGGTGAGCCTTCAAGCTCACAGGGTTGACACCCTCGGGTACCTCGTTGCCGATGCGGAAGGCCTCGATAGGGTACTTTACTGCGTAGCCTTGTGTACCCACCAGCGCATAGTCGCGTGAGTATGGGCGTGGGGTTACGATATTGTGGTGCAACTGAATAACCTTGCCATTCTCGGTGCGGATGAGGGTGGTTGTCTGGTCGCCATTCTGGAAGTCGTCGAGCTTCTCGCCGTGTGCCGAGGCGTAGATGTCGGGACCCATCACCGCTTTGGTGTCCATAGCCACCAGGGTCTTGAATCGGTCGCCACGATGGATGTTGAGCACCAGACACAGAGGTCCGAGTCCGTGGGTAGGGTAGGCATCACCTCGGAATTTGCGGAGATGATCCACACGCCAGGTGCGGTCGGTGCGACGCATAGAGTGGTCGAGACTATGGATGTAGGCACCCTCGGCGTGGAGAATCTCACCGAAGAGACCTTGCTGCGCCATATTGAGTGTGGTAAGTTCAAAGTAGTCGTAGATGCAGTTCTCAAGCATCATACAGTGCTTGCGAGTGCGCTCCGAGGTGTCGATAATCTGCCACAACTCCTCCAAAGTAAAGGCTGCAGGCACCTCTACCGCCACGTGCTTGCCGCACTCCATAGCGTAGAGAGCCATCTCCACGTGACTTGCCCAAGGGGTTGCCACATAGATGAGGTCGATATCGTCACGCTCGCACACTTGGCGCCACGCATCTTCGGAGCCTGTGTACTCGGCAGCGCGAGGTCTGCCCGCCTTGTCGAGATAACTCTGTGCCTTGTCGATGCACTCCTGCTTCAAGTCGCAGAGGGCTACAATCTCGGTACCCTCAATCTGCGACCAACGCTTCGGGCCTCCCTTGCCTCGTGAGCCGAGACCGATAAAACCTACGCGAACAGTCTCGAGTGGCTCGGCGGCAAAGCCGAGCATATCCTGCTGTCCTGCAGGTCGCTCGGGTGTTTGGCAGATGATGGTGCCATTCACCATCGTGTAGGGCTCGTTGTTGCTGCAACGGGTGAACAGGCAGAGGGCAATGATGGCTGCGATAAGTGCCACGATGCCTACTGCCACACGGATTGCCAACATCTTGCAACCGCGAGGCATTCGGATGCCGCAATATGGGCATCGCTCCATACTTACAGGGATAGGTACTCCGCACTCGGGGCAGAGTATTGTCGGTTCGTTGTTCGGATTGATATCCTTTGGACTTGCTACCATAACTATATAAATTGATGATTATTCTAATACTTTGAGAATTTCGAGCGGTGTGTTGACTATAATATCGGCTCCATTCTCCTCCAACTCCGTGCGTGAACGGAAACCCCAAGTGCAACCTATCGAGCGCACGCCGCCATTTTTTGCGGTCTGCATATCGACACCCGAGTCACCAATCATTGTGGTCATTTCTCGCTCGGCTTGGCACTCCTCCATAATGAGCTCGACCAATGCCGCATCGGGCTTGAGTGGGAAGCCCTCTCGGTTGCCATATATCGCCTTGAACTTCACCTCGGGGAAGATGCTTGCGATGAGCTGTTTGGTGCCCGAATCGAACTTGTTCGAGGCTACGGCCAAGGTCCAACCCCTCTCTTGCAGGGTGTGCAACACCTGGCGGATACCCTCGTAGGGGCGGGTGTAGTGGTCGATATGGTCGACATAGTAGGCGAGGAAATCCTCTCGTGCCGCCACGACATATTCTCTCGTGCGGAGATGCTCGGGCAGGGCTCGCTCCACAAGTTTGAGTATGCCGTTACCCACCATCTTGTGGTACTCCTCGCGAGTGTGTGTGGCGAGGCCTCGCAGCGTCAACATTTGGTTGCACGCCTCGGCCAGGTCGCCAATCGTGTCGAGCAGTGTGCCATCGAGGTCGAAGATGGCGAGTCGGTTATCTTTTCTATTCATTCTTGGGCAATGGTTTAGTCGTTCAACCTCTCGTCGAGCATCTTCATAAAGAAGCCTCCGACTACCGAGCGACAACGGAACTGCATATGAACAGGTTTGTCGGTGTAGTAGAAGTCGGTCAACGGGATGCGGTCGGTAGTCTCGTTCATAAAGTCCCACATAGGCTTGATGAAGAGCGGGAACTCCTCATCCTCTGCCATTGTTGCGGTCCACATTACCCAGTCGCCCTTGGTGTAGGTATCGCGGCTGTCGAGTGGCAGACCATACTTGTTCTGCTTGGTGAGGTAGAATGCTATCTCGGTCTTTGCCACCTCGTCGTCGAAGATGTCGTAGCCGAGCACCTTGTCCCATACCATATTATACTTCTGGCTCCACGAACTCTTGCAGTCGCCTGTGTAACCCTTTGTGGTGGTGAAGGTGCCCTCCTTTTGGAAGGTGAGTCGGTAGTAGCCCTCCTCGCGTGCGAGCTCCTCCCACTGCTTTGCCATCTCGCGAGCACGGGCGGTGTAGTACTCTGCCTCCTTGTGCTTGCCTGCCAACTTGGCCATATCGCCAAAGGCTGCAACGCCCATAATAGCCTTGACCGAGAGGTTCGTAGAGTGCGACATACGACCTGCAAAGTCGTCGGTGCAGAGCTCATCCTCGCGGTCGAAGCCCTCTGTGGCGAGGAAATCTGCCCAGGTCTTGAGCACCTCCCAATGTTTGAGTGCATAGTCGGCACTCCTCTCCACGCTGCATACTGCGCTGGTGCACGCCAGCATATTTCCCGCCTCCTCGACAGGCATATGGCGCGAATAGACGCATCCGTTAGCCCAAGGGTAGCGACCAATGTCGTGTGCGGGGTATGGGTATGCCCACTTGCCACTCTCGCTGTAGTCGAAGATGAAGTTGAGCAGAGCCTTTGCCAATTCGGTGTTGTAGAGCAGGAACATCGGAATCGATGGGTAGGTGATATCCACCGTGCCAAGACATCCGTTGCTGAAGTTCTCCTTCGAGAAGAGTGCCAACTCACCATTCGGAGTGACTACAAGCTTGTGAGCGGCGACAGTCTGTCGATATGCCAAGGCGCAGAGGTCGGCATACTCCTTGCCTCCCGCCTCGGTGGCCTCAGCCATCAGCTCGTTGTCGAACTTGGCTGAGCGACGCATCAGTGACTTATATTCGTCGGCAGCCTTTGCAAACTGCTCCTCGATGGTGCTCTTGCCATCGCGATTCCAGTATGGACGGATGTTCTCACCAAAGTATTGGATGGAGTAGATATCGTCGTAGCCGACCATAAAGTAGTTGCTTGCAGCCTTCTTGCCAACCTCGCCCAAGTTGCAACCGAGAGCCATAGTCTTGCCCTCGCCCGACGCTATGCTTCCGTCGTTGACGAAGGCGTTGCGGAGAGCCTTTTTGCAACCTGTGGTAACACGGTGCTTGCCCCTCTCGGATGCGAGATAGTAGTAGCCCCAATCGATGCGAACATTGTCGCCTACACGACCAAGAATAGGTTGCTCCTTTGTGCCGCAACGGAGGTAGTCGAAACGCTCATCCGAGATGGTCTCGACCAGACACTCCTGCTCCTGATAGTGGCGTGCCCAATCTGCCGCCGACTCGAAATATATCTGCACATCGTGCTTCTTGCCATCGTTTGCCTTCACCTCGTAGGTTACATAGTTGACAGGGCGCGATACGAGGTCGAGATTGTCGAGCAGGAACGGAGCGGTGAAGGTGAGTTTGAGGTCTACACCACCGCAACGGAAGTCGTATATGGTGCTTGTGGCCTGAACATCGGCCGTGAGCTGCTCGGCGCACTGCTCGAATGGGGTGTTTGTCAATGGCTCGGCACGATAGAGACCCATATCTCCGTATGTCATATCCTTGTAGCGTGCGCTTACTCGCATAGCCATCGTAATCTTGCCATCCCCGGCAGAGAGTGCCATAACCTCGGCAGGAATCTCAATCTGGCGGAAGTCGGTCTCGCAGAATCCGAGCTTATTCGGAATCGCCACACCGTTAATATATATCTGTGCGCCGTAGTGGTAGCTGCAGCAGGCGTAGAATTTGCTGCCATCAATCAACTGCGGATCAATCTGCACCTCGCGACGAATGTAGAAGTACTTGCCTTCGCACTCGATGGGTGTACGGAGCTTCTTTGTTGGGTTGTTGCCAAACGGAGCAACGCCCCTCTTCCACGCGCGGTCATTGAAACCTGGCTCGGCCCAATTTTTAGCGGGCTTTTGAGTGGTGTAGCGACCTGTCCACTCCGCAAAGTAGCCCATAGGCACCACCATAATGCGCTTTTCGGTCTCGGCACCCATAAAGCGGTAGCACTTGCCATCCACTCGCAACACGCCTGTAAAAGGTGTCTCGGCGGTGGTCCAGTGGCGCACAGCATCGTCGTAGAGATGGTCGGCCGACGACCACGAACTGATGTATGGGTCTATTGTAATCAATGGATAGGCCGGTGCACGCAATTCGTTTTTCTGATGTTGAGGGGCGCAGGCGATTACCGCCAAAGCGCAAAGTGCGATAAGAAGTCTCTTCATAAGTCCCTATTTTTTAGATCTGTTTTTTCCGTGCTTAATCTCCTTGCGGAGTTTCGACCCCTTGACGGTCCAGCCAAAGGTGCCAATCTGCTCGCCAATAGTGAAATAGGCTCCGTGAGCGTAGGCCAAAAGGCGCATCTTGGCTATGTCGAGCTTGCCCGTCTCGGCATCGATATATTGCTCATCGACCGCCACATTTACAACCTCGCCAATGAACATATCGTGCGAGCCGAGCGGGATGATCTGCTTCACTCGACACTCGATGGAGATGGGCGACTCGGCAATTGATGGTGCAGCCACCGCTGCCGATTTCTCGGGTGTAAGTCCGCACTCCTTGAACTTGTCGAAGTTGCGTCCCGAGCGTACACCACACCAATCGGTAGCCTCGGCAAGGGCCTCGGTGGTGAGGTTTATGACAAACTCGCCTGTGCGCTTCACTATCTCGTAGGAGTGGCGCTCGGGGCGAATCGATACATACGCCATAGCGGGCTCGGAGCAGATGGTTCCTGTCCACGCCACGGTCAGCATATTGTAGTTCTCGGGACTATCGCCACAACTCACCAATACTGCAGGTACGGGGTTGACTATTGTGCAGGGTTTCCAGTTTTGTTTCATTACCTTATATATTATTTAATGGTTGCGCCGATGCGCTCGAGCGTGATGTTGTCGCCGGCGAATTGGTTGATATCGAATACTTGATTTACGAACGATTCGCTCTCGTTCTCGACCTTGATGGTCAGGTGAAATGGCTTCGCTTCGGCTACGATGTTGGTCTTGGGTAGGGTGTGCGGAATGATGTAGACGAGCAGGTTGATGTGGTCGCCTTCGCCACTCTCGAGCGAGATGGTGCGCTTGGGGTTGTAGTCAGCAGGCGGGGTGTCGAGGTTGCTGCCTACGGGAGCAACGCTGCTCTCCTCGGCTCGGTACTCAATTCGCTCGCCATCTGCCGAGCACAACTCGTAGATGACTACGATGTTGTAACGCCACAACTCTGTATATCGGCTCGAAACCGTCACCTTAAATCTGCTCATACTCTATAATTTACCCCTTTTCACCCCATTTCGGGGCATATTCTTTGCAAATATAGCAACTTTCGCGAGAAAACTTTGCACAATTTGCAATTTTGTTGTACATTTGCACGCTAATTACGCCAATATGGGAATAGCAATGGGAGCAAATAATAAGTTTTCTATCGATTATATGTCGCTTTCGAGCGGTCTTCACACCTTCGATTTTGAGGTGGATGATGCGTTGTTTAGCGAGATGGAGTCGAACGAAATCAAGGGTGGCAACTGCAAGGTGCACGCCTGCTTGAACTGCTCCGACGCAAAACTCGACATCAATGTGATGATTTCGGGTAGTGTGGTTGTCGAGTGCGATCGTTGCCTCGACGATTGCTCGATTCCTGTGGAGTATTCGGGCCTGCTCACAGTTCGTTTTTCGGATCTGCAGCACGACTACGATGGTGATACAATGTGGATTGCAAAGGGCGACCAACTCTCGTTGAAGCAATATATCTACGAGAGCATCGTCATTTCGTTGCCTTATCGTCGTGTACACGAGGAGGGTGGATGCAACCCCGAGATGATGGCACGCTTTATGGTAGCCGACGATGAGGCTGTTGAAGTGGAAGATTAAGACTCAAATAAAACGAGGATATAAAATAAGTAAAACTTAAAAATAGATTACAATTATGGCACATCCAAAACACAAAGTCTCGTCTACTCGTCGAGACAAGCGTAGAACTCACTACAAGGCTGTTGTTCCAACAGTAGTTACTTGCTCGAACTGTGGTTCGGCTGTTCTCTATCACCGTGTATGCCCTGAGTGCGGTTTCTACCGTGGTAAGTTGGCTATCGAGAAGAAGGTAGAGGCATAGTTCACGCTATGCAAAACGGATAAAGCCTGCTAACCTCAAAAGGTAGCGGGCTTTTTTCGAATTTTCGGACATTATCGAATTGATACAGGCTCAACTATGATACGAATCGGACTCGATGCAATGGGTGGTGACTTTGCCCCCGAGGCTGCAGTGAGGGGTGCTGTAATGGCACTCGACGCTGTGGGTAGCGATACTCGTGTCGTGCTCTATGGCGACGAGTCACGCATTCGTGCGTTGCTTGCCGAGGAGGGTTGCGATGCCGAGCGATTCGATATTGTCGCCACCTCGCAGACCATCGATATGGGCGACCATCCTGTTCGCGCATTTCAGAAGAAGAGCGACTCCTCGATTGTGGTGGGTTTCCGCCACCTTGCCGAGGGTGCTATCGATGGCTTTGCAAGTGCGGGCTCGACCGGCGCAATGATGGTCGGCTCGACACAGGTTGTGAGGGTTGTGAATGGAGTTATCCGTCCAACCATCGCTATCGCCATACCAACGGTGAGTGGCAAGCCGGTGCTTATTCTCGATGTGGGTTTGAATGTAGATTGCAAGCCCGATGTGCTCGAGCAGTACGCACTTATAGGTTCTGTCTACGCCTCGTCGGTGCTAGGTGTCGAGTCTCCTCGTGTAGCGTTGTTAAACATCGGTGCCGAATCCACCAAGGGTAATCTTCAGGCGAAGGCTGCCTACGAACTTATGAGTGGAGCCAACGAGAGTGGCAGATATAACTTTGTCGGCAATGTTGAGGCATCGAGCATCTTTACCTCGAAGGTTGCCGATGTGGTTGTCTGCGACGGCTTTGTAGGCAATATGGTGATTAAGTTGGCGGAGGGACTCTACTCGATAAACTCCAAGATATCCTCCCCTAATAGTTTCTGGGAGGGTATGAACTACGAGCATATCGGTGGCACGCCTGTGCTGGGTATCAATGCTCCCGTAGTTATTGGCCACGGAAAATCGACTCCGCAGGCTATCAAGAATATGATTCTCTCGACCGAGCACGCCATTGTAAGTGGTATGATCGAGAATCTCAAGGAGGCGTTCAAATAGCCTCTATTCCACGAAAAGATGTACGATAAAGAGGAGTAGCAGTAGCCAATAGGCTATTGTCGAGTGGTTGTTTGGCAGTATGTTCAACGCAAAGGTGAGCAGGGTGGCGAGCGGCACAGCGATGATGGCTATCAGGGTGATGTCGCACGCCGGGATGAAGAGCATAGTCAGTGCCAGCACCGTAATCCATACGAATAGGAGCAACGAGCGACGCACACGGGCCAGGCGGAACATCTTGTCGGGATGGGCCACCGCGTAAATGCCACCCCAAATCAGAATAACAGCCACAGCCGCCACGATTGCGATGGCGAGATATGGTATGTGGTCGATTGGTGCGGTATGACTCCTCTGCAGAAGTTCGAAAATGTTGATTGCGGCATCCCAAAATCCGTTGCCCATATACCAGAAAACGTAGGATGTGGCAAGGAGAGGCAGGGCGTATCCCGCCACCATCAGTATTATCTGGCGTGCAGAGAGAGCGAGCGTGAGGATGGCGATTGGCAAGACACCCACCAAGACTATCGCGGGCGGATAGAGTGGCACCATCAAACCCAACAGAATGGCGGCAAAGAATACGGAGTCTTTGTCGTCGGCTCTATGTAAGCTAATCAGTAACAGATTAATAGCCAGCGCAAAGCATAACGAGGCGGAGGCCGCAACGAGGGTGCTTGGAGCGACAAATATTCCGCAAGCAATCACTCCGTAGAGCGGAATAGCCAGAGTGCAGTAGCCATTGACCAGCCCCGAGCGAGGTGTGGTTTTGCCCATCACGACACCGACCGCGAGAAAGAGTAGAGCCGCAAGAAAGAGTGTTGCTCCGCTTTCACCGTATGGAGAGGTCGCAAGCTCCACTCCGAATGGGGCGTGGGCACAGCGAATCATCGTGGCGACAACAATCACTACGAGTAGCAGAAGTGCCGGGAGTGCGGATTTTCTGGTTATGGCGTTCAGTTGCATAGCACAAAGATACTTTTTTCCCTCGAATTTCCACCAAAAAATCGTAACTTTGTGCAACAAATCGTAGATGAAATGTTAGAAAACAGTTTTCAGCAGTCACTTTTGGAGGCGGGTTGCGACGAGGCGGGGCGTGGTTGCCTTGCGGGATCGGTCTTTGCAGCGGCGGTGATTCTGCCACCCGATTTCCACCATCCGTTACTCAACGACTCGAAGCAGATGAGCGAGAAGAATCGTTACGCCTTGCGCGAAATTATCTGTCGCGAGGCGGTGGCGTGGGCGGTGCAGGAGATATCGGCAGAGCGCATCGATGAGATAAATATCCTGAACGCATCGTTTGAGGGTATGTCCTTGGCTGTCACGCAGTTGAATCCACAGCCCGAGTTCCTTGCAATCGATGGTAACCGCTTCTATACCAAGCTTGAAATCCCTTTCCAATGTGTTGTGAAGGGCGATGGCAAATATGCCAATATTGCGGCAGCGTCGGTGCTTGCAAAGACCTTCCGTGACGACTATATGTTGCGTATTGCCGAGGAGTATCCAATGTACGGATGGGCAAAGAATAAGGGCTATCCGACACGCGAACATCGTCTTGCTGTGCGCGAGTTCGGACTTTCGCCATACCACCGAAAAAGTTTCAATCACGAGATCGATCAACTCGAGTTGTTCTGAAAAAATATTCACTTTGTGAATAAATGAGGACAAAATAGTTGTAACTCCCGAAAAAATGAGTTATCTTTGCGAAGATAGAATAACACTAAAACTCTGATTAAATGAAACGAATACTACTTTTGATTGCCGCTATCGTAGCTTTTTTTGCGGTGGATGCAAAGCCGAAGGCGGATGTAGAACTTGATCTGAGAATCGGAACCTACAATGTGTGGGCACACTATGCTCGTGCCGGTTTGGTGCGTAAGGGCAAGGCTGATGCCTCTCGTAGCTGGGAGAAGTCACGCGAGGCTGTGGCTGATCTTATCGTGAAGCTCGACTGCGACTTTATCGGTATGCAGGAGGTTTCGGATGTGTGCCGCGACGATTTGGCAAAGCTTGTGAAGAAGGCTGGTGGCAAGAAGTATAAGCTCTGGTGGGTGAACACCTATCCCGAGAACCATCGTCGTAAGGTGGGCAATGCGGTGTTCTACGACAAGCGCAAGTTCAAGCTTTCGGAGCAGAATATCTACTACTTCTCGCCAACTCCCGAGGTTATGTCGAAGGGTTGGGACTGCAAGCGCTACTATCGTGCCGCTTTGACCACTGTGGTTACCCACAAGAAGACAGGAAAGCAGTTCTTCTTTATCGCTACTCACGGCCCTCTCGCCAAGCAGGCGAAGGTTGAGGCAGGTCGCCTCCTGGTGGAGTTCGACAAGAAGTACAATACAGCGCAGTTGCCTACAATCGTGGTGGGTGATATGAATGCACGCCCTGGCGACGGATTCCACACCAATATGCTTCAGCACTTCGAGGATTGCTTCCTCGTGGCAGAGCAGAAGTGCGGTACAGTGGGCACATTCAACTCGGCATCGGGCACCGACAAGAACTTCTCGTTGCCACATCGTCGTATCGACCACATCTATGTTCACTCGACCGACAAGGGTAAGATTGCCGTGAAGAGCTACAAGGTCAATCGCGACAAGTATGAGGTTGATGGCAAGAAGAACTATCCAGCTGACCACAACCCTGTGGTAGTTGACCTCAAACTCAAGTAGTGATTCGGTTTGAAAATTTCAATAAACAACTATAAAACTATGAAGAAGATTTTACTTTTGGCCGCTGCTTTGGTGGCTATGTTTGCAGTTGAGGCAAAACCAAAGAAGGATGCAGAGCTCAACCTCAAGATTGGAACTTACAATGTATGGTCGCACTCGGCTCGCCAGTGGCAGATTAAGAAGGGCGCAACCACTGAGTCGCGCAACTGGGAGAACTCGAAGAAGGCTGTTGCTGAGCTTATCGTGAAGCTCGATTGCGACATTCTCGGTATGCAGGAGGTGACTTCGGTGTGCCGTGACGACTTGGCAAAGCTCGTAAAGAAGGCTGGTGGCAAGAAGTATAAGCTCTGGTGGGTAAACACCTATCCTGAGGGACACAAGAATGTAGTGGGTAATGCGGTGTTCTACGACAAGCGTAAGTTCAAGCTCTCGGAGCAGAATATCTACTACTTCTCGCCAACACCTGAGAAGATGTCGAAGGGTTGGGACTGCAAGCGTCACTATCGTGCATCGTTGGTAACTGTGGTTACCCACAAGAAGACAGGCAAGCAGTTCTTCCTCCTTGCAACTCACGGCCCATTGAAGAAGGAGGCTAACGCAAATGCCGGTCGCCTCTTGGTGGAGTTCGATAAGACCTACAACAAGGCCGGCCTTCCATCTATCGCCTTGGGTGATATGAATGCTCGCCCTAACCAGGCATTCCACAAGGCTATGTGCGCTCACTTCGAGGATTGCTTCCTTGTAGCTGAGGAGAAGTGCGGTACAATCGGTACATTCAACTCGTCGAAGGGTTCCGATAGAAACTTTACCGTATCGAATCGTCGTATCGACCACATCTATGTTCACTCGACCGATAAGGGAGAGTTAAAGGTGAAGAAGTACTATGTAAATCGCGACAAGTATAAGATTGACGGTCAGATGCTCTACCCATCGGATCACAACCCGGTTGTTGCGGAGATTACACTCAAATAGTCCTACTGCAAAAAAAACTATAACCGGTGAAACGATTTTTGCTAATTGCAGTAGCACTTGTTGCTGTATTGACTATTGCAGCCAAGCCCAAACAGGGTGCCGTGACCGAGATTAAGGTGGGTACCTACAATGTGTGGGGCAACAAGCAGCGCCACAGTATGGTGTATAAGTATAAGACCGCACCTACCGATCGTCTGTGGGAGCATTCGCGCGAGAATGTGGCCCAGATGATTGTCGATGCCGATTGGGATATCTTTGGTGTACAAGAGGGGGGCAACCTCGTGCGCGAGGAGTTGCCGGCGCTTGTGAAGGCGAAGGGTGGCAAGTACAAGTGGTGGTTTCAGCGACCAAATCCCGCCATCCCCGAGTCGGAGGACACCAACCTCGCCAATGGTATGGTATGGCGCAGTGATCGTTTCAAGGTGAGTGACAAGCAGGTGTATTGGCTCTCGCCTACACCCGACACTCCGAGCAAGGCTTGGGAGGAGAGGGTGAAACATTGGCGTTTTGTGATGAGCGCAAGGGTCAAGGACAAGAAGACGGGCCACGAGTTTATCTTTATGGTGACTCACTGTCCGTTGATGAAGTCGGTCAATGAGAAGGCTGCGAAGTTGATTATCGAGCGCGAGAAGCAGACAAACCTCGATGACGAGGTTGTTATCTTCGTGGGCGATATGAACTCGCGAATCGGTACTCCTTACACCCAAATTATTCGTACACACTTCACCGACACACGCGATATCGCAGCTGCGAAGTCGGAGATTTCGGGTACGATGAATGGGGCCGAGGTGCGCCAGACACCAAAAGACTACACTCTCGACTACATCTATATTCGTGGCTCGAAGCTCAAGTACGAGGTACTCCGTCACGATGTTTTGGTCGATAAGTACAAGGTCAATGGCAAGGAGTATTTCCCTTCGGACCACTGCCCTGTGACTGCAATAGTGAAATTGACAAACAACTAACCTTATATCAAGATGAGAAAGTTTTTATTATCTCTCACAACCCTCTTAATACTCTTTTTTGTCGGTTGCCAGACCGACTTAACCTCCGATAGTAATGTCGGGGTGGGTGCGCAGAACTCGCTTACGATATCTATTGTACCGACCCGTACCCATCTGGGCGACAAGGTCGGCACGACCTATCCGGTCTATTGGAGCGAAGGCGACAAGATTGCAGCCAACGGTATGGAGTCGGCTGCAGCAGAGATTAAGGCAGAGGATCTGGCTACGGCGCAATTCTCGTTCGCCTCGTCGTTGACCTATCCTTGCAAGGTCACCTATCCATACTGCTCGACTACGACTGCCGAGAATCCGGTGGTTGTATTCCCTGCCGAGCAGAGCTATGTAGAGGATAGCTTCGCGTGCGCGCCTATGTGTGCGTATATAAAAGGTAGCAACGAGCCTATCGTGATGAAGCATCTCGCAGGTGTGCTACGACTCCCTGTTAAGGCGTCGAAGTCGGGTGTAACTCTCAAGAAGGTGGTGGTGACTGCCACCTCGGGGGCAAAGATTGCGGGCGAGTTTGCTGTAGATTGCGACAAGGCTTCGCTGACTGCTAATGGCGGTTCGAATGTTGTAACCTATTCGTTGCCAGCAAATTTTGCACTCTCGACAAGCGAAGATAGCGTACTATATATCGCGTTGCCTGCTGTTGAGGTGGGCTATTGCCGAGTGGAGTTCTACGATGGTAATGGCGATAAGATGACCTCCTACTGGAATGGCGATACGCTGAAGGCGGGCATCGTTCGTGAGTTCAAGAGCATTCTCTATCGGGCAGGTACTACTGCATCTCTCTCTCCGTTTGAGGTGGAGACCGACGAGCTGGAGATTCGCTATCCAACGGTATTTGGCTATGTCAAAGATACCAATGGCAACCCTATCGAGGGCGTTGCAGTAAGCGATGGATTCTCGGTGGTGGCAACCGATGCGAAGGGTTACTACTCGCTCGATGTCTCGAGAGATTGCTGGTATATATTCATCTCTCTTCCATCCGAATACGAGGTGCCAATCAACGAATATGGTCAGCCTTGCTTCTTCAAGAAGTATCCGAGCAACACTCCACAGTACGACTTTACTCTCACACCTCTCCCGGGTGGTAAGGAGAAGAAGTTTGCAATCTTCGCTATTGGCGACCCTCAGGTGTCGAGCTCGAGCAAGCTCAGCCGCTTCAACAAGGAGGCTGTGCCTGGCTTGAAGGCTCACTCTGCCGAACTCAAGGCAAAGGGTATTCCTTGCTATGGCATCACTTTGGGCGATATTATCTCGAATGGCGACTCGAGCAATACGGGTGGATACCGCGACGATATGCGCGACGGATTCCACGTCGATAAGGCCGGTATGCCTATATTCCAGGTTATGGGTAACCACGACAACACCTTCTATAACGCCTCACAGCCTATCTATGCAGACGAGCGCAACTCAACCTTCGAGCTCAAGGCGCAGCGCGAGTTTGAGGATATGTACGGACCGGTGAACTACTCGTTCAACCGTGGCGATGTACATATTGTAGGTATGCGTGATATTGTCTACACAGTCAATACTTCGGCTGCAAAGTATCAGTGCGGATTCCTTCGTTCGCAGTATGAGTGGCTCAAGCAGGATTTGGCCCTTGTTCCAAAGGATAAGGTAGTGGTGCTGTGTGTTCATATTCAGCTGCTCAATCGCACGGGCAACTATGTTCAGGAGGCATTTGCGCTGATGGATCAGTTCAAGGAGGCGCACATCTTCTCGGGTCATAGCCACATTATGCGTAACTATGAGCATAGCGTCGAGGGTACAGGCCACAAGATCTTCGAGCACAACACTTGTGCCTTGTGTGGATGCTGGTGGGCTGCAAAGATTGCGGGCGATGGCACACCTAACGGCTATCAGGTGTTTATTGGCGAGGGCAACACCTTCACCGATTGGTACTATATGGGTTATAGCAATGGTATGAACACCAAGTCGTGCCAGATGCGCCTTTATCGTGGTAATCGGGCCTATGGTACAGCAGTAACGGGCACTGACACCTATGGTGTGAAGGGCTACTATGGCTTCAACTTTGACGAAAATGTCCTCTTGGCAAATGTATGGAATGCCGATGCAAAATGGACTATTAAGGTATACGAGGACGGTGTCTATTCGGGTAATATGACCAAGATTGCATACGGACAGCCTTCGTTGAGCGCACTTGTGGGCGATGGTACCTTGGCAAATCCTCGTCGTCCGGCCGATGGTGTTGTTTCGAGCCACGACTACTATGTTACAGGTCTGTTGCTTGGTACTTTGGGACGCAATCCGAGCAGTGCGGGTTCATATAGTGGATGCTACCACCTCTATCGCTACTCATTGAAGAATAAGGATGCTAAGATTAAGGTTGTGGCTACAGATCGCTTCGGTAATGAGTATACCGAGACTAATATTATGGATTCGAGCGACTTCTCGATTACGAAGTAGTTGCGGTGTATAGACCAAACGAAAGGAACTGACTCTTGCGGGTCAGTTCCTCTCTTTTATGAAGTATTTAAGGTCTATCTCTAAAAAGGAGGCAATGAACGGATTTATCGACGCGACTCCTTCGCCTCGATGGTCTCGGTAGCGTGTGGCACACGCAACAAGCGCTCACGCGGAATGAGCTTTCCGGTGGTCTTGCAGATGCCATAGGTCTTGTGCTCGATACGCACAAGTGCCAATTCGAGATTACGGATAAACTTCGACAGATGGACAGCCAGTCGCTCGCTCTCCTCCTTCGAGAGCGTCGCTGCACCCTCCTCCAATACCTTGAAGGTAGGCGATGTATCCTCGGTGTCGTTGCCTGTTACGCGGCTAATGCTGGAGCGCAACTCCTCGTAGTCGTGACGCGCCTGCTCGAGCTTATTGATAATCAACTCCTTGAACTCGGCCAATTCGGCGTCGCTGTAGCGTGTTTTCTCTTGTTGTGCCATAATTTGTCCTCCTATGTTTTAGTTTTCAGTTATCAAAATTAAACAGAATTTTTGATATATCCAAATCTTGCGCCAAAACATTTCTAAATATTACGACATCCGAAAGGATTAACGCACTATTTTATACATTGCAAACGATTTTGCTGCAATCTCCACCTCGAAATTTGGAGAGTCAATAACGATAGCACTACTCTGTGGCGTATATTTGGTTGGATTATCCAGAGAGTTTTCTCCGTCAATATCATCTGCACGATATGTTGTCAGCACTCCTTCGTGTGGCTTTTTCGATAAACCGTTGAGATTTAGGAGTATGCGCTGCGCTTTGTCGCTTGTGTTTACAATCTTGACTATTATCTCGTTGGTCGTCTTGTC
>JAFVOR010000082.1 GCA_017505725.1 Alistipes sp. | reverse complement strand
GAGCTCCCTTAATCACCCTTAACTACCCTCAATTTTGCATTAACCCTGCTTCGCAGGCTTTTCCTCCTCGCGGCTCGGTATAGTGCAAACAAGTTTGCCCTCTGCTCTCGCTCCGCAGCGTCGGTTTTGCATTCCTCTTCATTTCTGGCACTATTCTTGCCACAAAAAGGGCAAAGGGAGTTGGTCGGAGAAAGGTAATTTTTCTTTATCTTTGATATGTTTACACATCTTTCTGTTATTTTCTGTTTGCACGCTCCGGCCCTCCTTTTTTTCGTTGTTACCATTAGCTTTTTGCCCTTAGCCCAATTTTTAATTCTTAATTTTTAATTTTTAATTAAAAGTTTGCTATCTTTGTGCGATATTGTGTAGATATGGCAGAAGTAAAAAAGATAAATATCCGCAACAAGCGTGCTACATTCGACTACGAGATACTCGAGGAGTATATCGCAGGTATTGTTTTGGTGGGTACCGAGATCAAATCAATCCGCCTCAGCAAGGCCTCGCTGGTAGACTGTTACTGCTACTTCGAGAAGAACGAATTGTGGATTCGAGGTATGAACATCTCCGAATATGATTGGGGCACCTGCAACAACCATATCCCAAAGCGTGACCGCAAGCTCCTGCTCAACCGCAAGGAGTTGAACAAGCTCTCGCGTGCGCTTCAGGACAAGGGTTTGACGATTGTGGGCTTGCGCCTGTTCCTCAACGAGCGAGGTTTGGCAAAGGTGGCTATAGGTTTGGCACGCGGTCGCAAATCGTACGACAAGCGCGAGTACCTCAAGGCGAATGACGCAAAGCGCGAGATGGACCAAGCAATGAAAAAATACAAATAGCTCAATCATCTCTGATTTTAGGAAAGAAGACGGAAAACCCATTTTGCATTAACCCTGCTTTGCAGGCTTTTCCTCCTCGCGGCTTGGCATAGTGCAAACAAGTTTGCCCTCTGCTCTCGCTCCGCAGCGTCGGTTGCGGATTTGTCGCCTAGCCTTGCACAAAAACAATCTCATAATCTCCGATTTTTAGAGATGAGGATTAAAAATAATTTTGAATTTTGCATTTTGCATTCTGAATTCTGCATTCTGAATTATAGAATATGGCACTAATTTTAGCAATAGAGACAGGAACAGATATTTGCTCGGTGGCACTTGTGCGCGATGGCGAGTTGATAGCCTTGCGCGAGAGCGACGAGGAGCGCAACCACGCCAAGAAGATTGCGGTCTTTGTGGATGAACTTCTGCGCGAGAATGGCATTGCAGCCGACGATCTGGATGCCGTAGCTGTGAGCAAAGGTCCAGGCTCATATACGGGCTTGCGCATCGGAGTGTCGTTTGCCAAGGGTTTGTGCTACGGACAGCGCATTCCGCTGGTGGCGGTAGGCTCGCTCGACTCGCTGGTCGAGGTGGCACGCGAGGATTATGATGCGGGCATTATCGATGTCGAGAATTGGAGCGAGGCAACCCTCTGCCCAATGATTGACGCTCGTCGTATGGAGGTCTATACGCAAACTTTCAACTCGGAGGGTGAGGCGCAGAGCGATGTCGAGGCGAAGATTATCGACGAGGATAGCTTCTCGGCGGAGCGCAACGGCAAGCCGTTTGTGATTTTCGGCAGTGGCGCAAAGAAGTGCGCCGAGATGTTGGAGGGTGCAACCTTTATCGAGGTTGTTCCGTCGGCACGCGGTATGGCACGCCTGGCCGAGCAGGCATTTGCCGAGGGCAAGACCGAGGATGTGGCATACTTTGAGCCATTCTACCTCAAGGACTTCGTTGTCGGCACAGCCAAGAAGTCGCTACTTGAGAGGGTGATGAAATAAAATCGGCAAAAATAAAAGCTAACGGCTAAATGCTAAAAAACACTAACGCTGCTAACGCCCCTAAACACAGTGGTCGCAAGGAGCAACAACATAAAGGAAAAACAACATACAAAACAATAAAAACTAAAAATTATGTCAGAATTCATCTATCAGGAGCCGCTCCCAATCGAGCGCGACAACACTGAGTATCGTCTTGTGACGAAGGATTATGTAAAGGTCGTTGAGTGCGATGGCCGCAAGATTTTGAAGGTCGACCCTAAAGGAATCGAGCTTCTTGCAAAGGAGGCTTACAACGATGTATCGTTCTACCTCCGCTCGGCACACTTGCAGAAGTTGAACAACATCTTGAATGACCCTGAGGCTACCGACAACGACAAGTTCGTAGCCTACACTATGTTGATGAACTCGTGCGTGGCAGCCGAGGGTGAGTTGCCAACTTGCCAGGATACAGGTACTGCCATCTGCGTGGCTCACAAGGGTGAGGATGTTTGGACCGGAGCCGAGGATGCCGAGTACATCTCGCGCGGTGTATACGAGACCTACAAGGAGCGCAACCTTCGCTACTCACAGGTGGTGCCTATCACTATGACCGACGAGCACAATAGCGGTACTAACCTCCCTGCCCAGATCGACATCTACGGTGGTCATCCGGGTATGGAGTACGACTTCCTCTTCCTCACCAAGGGTGGTGGTTCGGCTAACAAGACCTTCCTCTATCAGCAGACCAAGGCGTTATTGAACGAGGAGTCACTCGTTGCATTCTTCAAGGAGCACATCAAGGATCTCGGTACTTCGGCTTGTCCTCCATATCACCTTGCAGTCTGCATCGGTGGTACATCGGCAGAGATGTGTCTTGCAACCGTAAAGAAGGCTTCGGCAGGTTACCTCGACGAGCTCCCAACATCGGGTAACGAGGGTGGTCGCTGCTTCCGCGATTTGGAGTGGGAGGAGAAGATCCTCAAAATATGCCAGGAGATGGGTATCGGCGCACAGTTTGGTGGCAAGTACCTCGTACACGATGTTCGCGTAATCCGCGCACCTCGTCACGCCGCTTCGTGTCCTGTAGCTATTGGCGTGAGCTGCTCGGCAGACCGCAATATCAAGGGTAAGATTACTCCTGAGGGTATCTTCGTGGAGCAGTTGGAGAAGAATCCTGCACGCTTCCTCCCTGCAGAGGCTCCGGCTATGTCGCCAGCTGTAGATATCGACCTCGACGAGGGTATGGACAAGGTACGCGAGACTCTCTCGAAGTACCCTATCAAGACTCGTCTCAACCTCAAGGGTACACTCATCGTGGCTCGTGATATCGCTCACGCACGCATCAAGCAGATGCTCGACGAGGGCAAGCCAATGCCAGAGTACTTCAAGAACCACCCTGTATACTACGCAGGTCCAGCAAAGACCCCTGCAGGCTACGCTTCGGGCTCGTTTGGCCCTACCACCGCAGGTCGTATGGACTCGTATGTAGACCTCTTCCAGAAGCACGGTGGCTCGATGGTGATGGTTGCCAAGGGTAACCGCTCGAAGGCAGTTACCGACGCTTGCCACGGCAATGGAGGCTTCTACCTCGGTTCGATTGGTGGTCCTGCTGCCATCCTTGCGAAGAACTCTATCAAGAGCGTCGAGGTGGTAGACTTCCCAGAGCTCGGTATGGAGGCTGTTCGTAAGATCTATGTGGAGAACTTCCCTGCATTCATCATCGTGGATGACAAGGGCAACGACTTCTTCGCAGAGTTCGCACACTAAAAAGATAAGGGTTTGATAACCTACGGGCAAGGTGGTTGACTACCACCTTGCTTGACAATAAAACCGCAATTATTTGCGTTTGTTCCCTATATGAAAGCAATATTCAGAAAGATAGTAACACTCTCGCTTCTGCTCTGCACCGCGCTTGTGGCGTGGGGCGAGGAGAAGATATCGTTCAAGGCAGACGCTCCGATGATTGTCTCAATGAGCGAGCCTTTCCGCATCAACTTCGAACTCAACGCCAAGCCCGATAGCGATATTGATGCCCCGTCGTTCGAGAACTTCGATGTCTTGGCAGGCCCACAGACATCGACAAGTTCGTCGATACAGTGGATAAACGGACAGAGATCGTCGAGCGTATCCTACACCATCACCTATGTGCTAATGCCGCAGAAGATAGGCACATTCACTATAGGTGCAGCATCTATCGAGGCGAAGAAAAAGCGCTACTCTACTCAGCCTATAGCCATTGAGGTGCGCGAGGGTCGTCAGGAGAGCAACCCCAACGAGTCGGCAGAGAGTCGAGCGACAAACACCATTCAGAAGGATGATCTTCTGCTCCGCTTCGAGGTCTCGAAGAAGAGCGTCTACAAGGGTGAGCCTGTGCGAGCATTGTTGCGACTCTATAGTCGTGTCGACAATATTCAGGCAGAGCAGAGCAAGCTGCCCGCATTCAACGGATTCTGGAGTCAGCAGGTCGAGATCGAGCAGGGTCCATTCCGCGAGGTGGTGAATGGCAAGATCTACAATGCATACAACATTGCCGAGTACCTGCTCTATCCGCAGAAGGATGGTGTGATAACCATCGAGCCTGCCGAGATGACCATCGTAGCACAGGTGGTGGTGCAGATTCGTCAAACGATGTTTGGTGGCATACCCGAGGCCTACAATGTGCGTCGCGAGTTGAAGACTGCGCCAATAAACATCAATGTCAAGCCACTTCCGCCAGCCCCCGCATCGTTTACGGGCGCAGTGGGCCGCTACACCCTTTCGCACAACCTCACCGCCACAAAGGTGCCGGCAAACTCGGCAGTGACACTGCAACTCAAGATCTCGGGTACAGGAAACCTCAAGTTTATAAACGCCCCTACCCTCTCGTTGCCGACATCGTTCGACCTCTATGAGGTGAAGAGCGAGGAGAATATCGAGGACAGAGCTTCGGGTAGTGTGGGTTACCGCCGATTCGACTATCCGTTTATTGTGCGTGCCGAGGGTGTCTACGACATCGAGCCTGTGGAGTTCACCTATTTCGATGCCGACAAGGGGAGATACACCACCCTTGCCACTCCACCAATAAAGATTGAGGTAACACCTGATGGTAGTGCTACGGCTGCTCCGCAAGGTATTGTGACAGCTCCTGCACGCGAGGATGTACGACTCTTGGGCGAGGATATCCGCTTTATCAAGTTGGGCAAATCGAATCTGCGTGCCGAGGTTACACCATTTGTGCTCTCGCAAGGCTATTGGTTGACAATATTGGTGCTTATTGTGGCGGCGATAATCGCCTACTGCATAGTCCGCAAATATCTTCGTGACAGAAGCAATGTAGTCTTGGTCAAGGGCAAACGAGCCAACAAGATGGCGGTGAAGCGTTTCCGCATTGCCGAGAAGTATAAGCGTGAGCAGGATCGTCGCGCCTTCTACGAGGAGATGTTGCGTGCTATGTGGGGCTATCTGAGTGATCGCTTCAATATCCCTGTTGCGGACCTCACACGCGAGGTGGTACGCGAGGTGCTGAGCGCACGCGGGGCTGCTATTGAGGCAGAGAACATCATCGCAGTGATTGCTCGTTGCGAGGAGGCTCAATACTCCCCTGCCGCATCCGCAGCGATGGAGGAGATTTACGAAGAGGGTGTTGACGCAGTGTCGAAGATTGAGTCGGCAATCAAAAAATAGAGAGTTATGAAGAGATTTCTGATATATACCATATTGCTGTTTGCGTCGGTATCGGCGACGATGGCACAACAAACCTCGACAGAGCGTTGGGAGATGGGCAACAAGGCCTATATGGAGGGTGCCTACGATAAAGCCATCGAGGAGTATTGCGCAATTCTCGAGGGTGGCGAGTACTCGATGGAGTTGTACTACAACCTCGCCAACGCCTACTTCAAGATGGAGAATATAGGCAAGGCGATACTCTACTACAACAAGGCGTTGCGAATAGCACCTTCGCAGGAGGATGTGCTGCACAACCTTGCCATTGCCGAGACTCGCACCAAGGATAAGATTACGGCCGTACCCGAGTTCTTCCTTCACCGCTGGATGCGTGTGGTGCGTAACTCGGTGAGTTGCAATGCGTGGGGAGCACTTTCGGTACTCTTTTTCGCACTGATTCTGACCTTTGTACTCCTCTTTCTGCTGGCATCACGCCTCGGAGTACGCAAGGCGGGATTCTATGGAGCATTGTGCTCGCTTCTGCTCTTTGTGGCAACTACAGCATTTGCAATATCCTCACGCAACGATATCCTCACCGAGGATGAGGCAATAGTGATGTCGTCGGCAATATCGGTGAAGAGTTCGCCCGACCGCTCGGCAACCGATCTGTTCGTACTGCACGAAGGCACCAAGCTACGCATCGTAGCGGAGTTCGACGAGTGGATTGAGGTGGTTATAGCCGATGGCAAAAAGGGTTGGACCGAACGGAAAAACATTGAGACTATATAGGCTATGTCGAAGTTGTTGGATAATGTTGTAGGCGAGCTTTCGCGCCTGCCCGGTATTGGTCGCAGAACCGCTCTGCGTCTGGCTATGCATCTGCTCCGTATGGAGGAGGAGGATGTGGTGGCTATGGGCGAGAGCCTTATCGACTTCCGCACCAAGGTGTGCCGATGTGCCAAGTGCAACAATCTCTCCGACACAGAGATTTGCGATGTCTGCGCCGATGCCTCGCGCGACAAGAGCGTAGTATGCGTGGTGGAGCAGGTGTCCGACCTCCTCTCCATCGAAAAGACCCACCAATATCGAGGAGTCTACAATGTGTTGGGCGGAGTGATATCGCCAATGCAGGGCATCGCACCATCCGACCTACGCATCGACCTGCTGCTCGACCGCATAGCCTTGGGCGAGGTAAAGGAGGTGATTATCGCCATCTCGGCATCGGTCGAGGGCGAGACCACAATGTTCTACCTGATGAACTGCCTCAAACGATTCCCTCACCTGAAGGTGACCACCATAGCACGAGGCATAGGCTTTGGCGACGAGCTCGAATATGTGGATGAGCTCACCATAACGCAGGCCCTTATAAATCGTCGAGAAATTACTAAATTATAAAAAATAACTACTATGAAGAGATTCCTGATTATTTTGTTGGTGGCAGCCACAGCTGTAGGCTGCTGCTCGACTTGTCGTTCGCGTGCTAAGAACGCAAAACCACTCGAGGGTACAGTATGGCACCTCGTGAAGATGGGTGGCGAGAGCAAGACCCTTCCATCGGAGAGTTTCAACCTCATACTCAGTGAGAATAATGTGGGTGGCACAGCCGCTTGCAACAGCCTTGTAGGCAAGTATGCTGTGGGAGATAAGTTCAAGTTGCGCTTCTCGTCGCTCGGTGCAACAATGATGCTCTGCCCCGAGAATGGGGAGTTGGAGCAGCAGTACCTCAACCTACTCTCGAAGGTCACTCACTACGACATCGACTACAATATGTTGATGTTGATGGAGAATGGTACTATCCTGGCAGTATTTGAGGCGCAACCACAAAAATAGCAACCTATGAAACGACTACTAACCCTTGTCCTTGCCCTTTTGCCCCTTGCGGCATTGGCAAATGTAGAGATAACCTCATTGCGAGTGAATGGACTCACCGATCCTACGGGTGTCGACCCTACTGCACCCGTTTCGTTCAGCTGGAGCGCAACATCCACCGATAAGGGGGCATCACAGCTCGCCTACGAAGTGTCGGTCTATCGCGGTATAATCCGAATCTGGAGTAGCGGATATGTCAAGTCTGACAGGTCTATTTCGATACCATACGAGGGCAAACTACTCCCCGATTGCAACTACTCGGTGGATCTCCGTATTTGGGACAACAAAAACCGTCTCTCAAAGACCGCTACTGCGAATTGGTCGACCGGTCTCCGTGCTGAGGATTGGAAGGCGGAGATGATTGGCACCAAGGTGGGCACTACCCCCGTAAACATCCGCCACACCGCAACTCTCGACAAGAAGATCAAGCGTGCCACCGCCTATATCACCTCGCACGGTCTGTACGAGGCGTATATCAATGGTACGCGCGTGGGCGATGCCTATATGACTCCGGGATGGACCTCCTACAACAAGCGTCTGCAGTATCAGGCATTCGATGTAACCTCGCTCCTGCAGCGTGGCGAGAATGTGGTGGCTGCCGTTGTATCGCAGGGTTGGTACTCGGGTATGGGTTACCGCTCGCGCAACCGCTATGGCGACGACACCGCACTGCTGATGCAGGTGAATGTGGAGTACACCAATGGCGAGAAGGTTGTTATCGCCACCGACGAGAGTTGGAAAATGTCGACATTGGCAAAGGCTTCAGGCGTGGTTATGACCGACATATACCACGGTCAGACCATCGATGCCCGACTTATCGACAAGAGTTGGACCACCACCGCCTACAAGGAGGGTGCAGAGTGGAAAAATGCCGAGAAAATCGACTTCAACAAGGCTATTCTCTGCTCGACCGACAACGAGATGGTCAAGGCGCAGAAGCCTCTCAAGGCCATCAAGTACATCGTGACTCCGAAGGGTGAGAAGGTGCTCGACTTTGGACAAAACATCGTGGGTTGGGAGCGAGCTTTGCTCAAGGGCAAGGCGGGCGACACAATCCGCATCTACCACGCCGAGACTCTCGACGAGAAGGGCAACTTCTACACCACAAACCTCCGCACTGCAAAGGCTACAAGCACCTATGTGATGAGTGGCGGCGAGAAGATGGAGTTCACACCTTCGCTCACCTTCTATGGCTTCCGCTACATCAAGGTCGAGGGCGTGGAGGGCGACCTCAACCTCGAGGATTTCGAGGCTGTGCCCGTATGGTCGGACTTTGCAAATGTGGGCGAATTTGCCTCGTCGAACAAACTTGTAAATCAGCTTCAGAGCAACATCTGGTGGGGTTTCCACGACAACTTCCTCGACATCCCGACCGACTGTCCACAGCGTAACGAGCGTCTCGGTTGGACGGGTGATGCACAGGTATTCTTCCGCACCGCAGCGTTCCTCGGTAATGTCGAGAACTTCTTCGACAAGTGGCTCAAGGATTTGAGTGTCGATCAATACGACGATGGCTCGATGCCGCGTGTCATCCCCGACATCTACGACAAAAAGCGTCGTGGTCGTGTCGAGGCTTGCGGATGGGCCGATGCCGCCACTATCGTCCCTTGGCAGCACTATATGACCTATAGCAACCGCCAGACACTCTCCGACTCGTACAACGCAATGAAGAAGTGGGTGGATCACCTCATCGACCTTAGCAAGGATAACAACTACCTCTGGGTGGGTGGCTCGCACTATGGCGACTGGCTCTTCTACTCGGTGGATAACGACCGTGATGGCGTATCGGCAGTGACCTCGAAGTACCTCATCGCGCAGTGCTTCTTTGCCCACTCGTTGGACAATGTGGCAAAGGCTGCCGAGGCGTTGGGCAAGGTCGCCGATGTGGCATACTACACCGACATTGCCAAGAAGGTACGCCTCGCCTATCAGAACGAATATGTAACGCCAAACGGACTCGTATCGAGCGACACGCAGACCGCCTATGTCCTGGCTCTGAAGTTCGATATGTTGCCTGAAAATATGCGTGCACAAGCCGCTAAACGATTGGTAGACAATATCAAGCGCTACAAGTATCACATCTCGACAGGCTTCCTCGGCACACCATACATCTGCGATGTACTCACCGAGTATGGCTATAGCGATATAGCCTACCGACTACTCCTTCAGGAGAGTTGTCCGGGATGGTTGTATCAGGTGAAGATGGGTGCTACAACCATCTGGGAGCGTTGGGATAGCATCCGTCCCGATGGCTCGATTCCGGACAACGGAATGAACTCGCTCAACCACTACTCCTATGGTTCTATCGGCAACTGGCTCTACCGTTCGGCGGTGGGCATCCGCGAGGCTGCACCGGGCTACAAGCGCATCGCGATCAAGCCTCACACAGGCGGCAACTTCGAGAATATGAGCGCATCGACCATCACCCCTTATGGCAAGGTTGCAGCAGCATGGAAGGCGAAGGAGAATCGTCTCACCGAGTTGATGGTGGAGATTCCGTTCAACACCACAGCCGAGGTTTTTGTCCCTGCTGAAAGCATAGCGGCAGTGTCGTGCGACGACGCTTCGTTGAAGGCTGCGGGCTTGGAGAATGGATATGCGAAATTCTGCGTAGGCTCGGGCAGATACACATTCAGTGTAAAGTAAAAACATTATAAAATAATGCGACAACAAAAAAGTCCTCCGAGAGGGGGCTTTTTTGTTGCTATTTCTTTGAATATATTCAGATTTTATTCGTACCTTTGTCGAGTAAAGTACAACTACACACTAAAAAAACTTGGTAATGATGCAAAAAGCGGCGCTTGGACAAAAAGATAAGTGCTTGTAAATTTGTAAATTACAGCGATATTTTAGAGATTAGTAGAAACCGTTTTCTACTAATCTCTATTTTTTATGGCAAAAAAGCGCAAAATTAGGT
>JAFVOR010000081.1 GCA_017505725.1 Alistipes sp. | reverse complement strand
GTATTGTTAGAGTCCTGACTACTTCATTTTCCATTAAAGGAAATTGACAGATAAATACTACATTTTCTCTCTTAAATATAACCAGTAAATCAAAGAACCGTTGTTAAAAACTCTCTCGTCATATTTCAGACGCGAAAGTGGTGCAAAGGTAAAGCAAATTTTCTTAACCACCAAATTTTTCGAGAACTTTTTTCATTTTTTTGTGAAAAAAAGTTTGTTTTCTCGATTTTCACCACTCTTTCGAGCTGTTTTCCAGTAAGTCGTAGAACGTTTGTTTCTCAATTGCGGATGCAAAGGTAGCGACTTTTTTTGAATCTGCAAATCTTTTTGACTTTTTTTTTAATTTTTTTTAATAATTCTTTTATACCTATATTTATATATATAATAGAAACACCACTTTTTAGGCTTTTTGGATGGCGAAAAAAGACCAACATCGCTGATGTTGGTCTTTTTGCTACGGAGCACCGAGCCTCTACCACTCGATCTTTTGTATATAAGTTTTTCCGAAATTGTCTGTTACGCGCACCTCGCCCGAGCGAACGCCTGCACTCGGCTTTATATGGAACATTCCGTGAGCATTGTAAGGTCGAGCCTTATCGCTCTTGTCCTTCTTGTTGATGTAGTGTGGTCCCTTGACCGCGTGGTCCTCCAAGAAGGCGATATCCTTCTCGAACTTATGGGTCATCGTCGCCACCCTCACACCATTCTCCCACCACTCGGGATTTGACCAATAATCCTTCGACCAGTTCCAGATGTTGACCTTGACAAGCTCGCCACCTGTGCGGGTTGGCGCATAGACCTGCATCTGGTAGTTGCGATCGTGTCCGACAGACTTGTAGTACCAATCGATCTTGCCACCATCGACCTCCATAACCATATAACCATTAGGTGTACCATCGTTATTGAGGTCACGGTTGCAGTGAAGACCACCGCAAGCACGGGCCACGCAGATGGAGGTGATATTCTTCAGACTCTCGACATTTGATTGAGCATAGTCGTAGCCAAAGTTGTAGTGGTAGTGACCCGACCACGAATAGACGCGAGCATACTGCGAGAGCAACTTCGAGTAGCGGGCATACGAGAGGTTGGCTTTGCCATCAGGATTCTTCTTGCCGAATTGGCGGAAGAGCTGCGAATGGCCACAGATGACGATGGTGTGATCCTTCGGTACAAACTGCAGATCGCGCTCGAGCCACTCGTAGTGCCAAGGCTCGAGGCCAAGACGATACTTATCCTTGAAGTTGTTGCGCGAGAAGGAGATGTTGTTCGTAATCACATAGTGCACCTTGCCGATATTGAACGAATAGTACGACGGTGTGAGGTACTCCTCGAAATGGATAGTGCCGAGCAGAGTCTCGTAGAAGGTGGTCTGGTCGTGGTCGTGGTTGCCGATGGCGTGGAACATAGGCACCTCGCTCTCGGCGATAACATTCACATAGTCATCCAACTTGCTCATATCGTTGAATACCAAGTCACCCAGATTGATGGCAAAGAACTCACCCTCGGTGGCAGCCTTCTGCTCCTTGAGAGCCACAATGTCGGGATAGATGGTATTCTTGAGTTTGTAGGCCGCACTATCCACCTTTACGCCCTTAATCTGAGGGTCGCCAATCATCACTACGGTATACTTATCGGTAGACTTCGAGCGTTTTTCCAGCACAAAGTTTGCCTCGACCGCCGTAGCGTGGCGAGGAATGCGAAGGAAGTTCTGCGGAACGCTCTTGCGGAATGAGAGTTTATAGTCGGCAGGTGTTGAGATTGTAACAAAACGAGCCGATGCGAGGTTGGACTTCATCTCGTAGTAGCCCTCCGAGTTGGTCTGCACCGAGAACTCGCCATCCGAAACCACCGCTCCTACAACAGGCTCGCCCGTAGTCGAGGTTACACGACCGAAGAGATTCTTGTCGCCCTTTGCCTCCTTGAGAGGCTGCGCCATATTGTTATGGAAGTAGTCGCCTGAGATGGTTGCGTAGGATTTCGACGATGTGATACTACCCACACGACAACCCTTGGCCGAGATTTCGCCCTTGTTGGCGCAATCCTGCAACTTGACATTCGCCACCTCGGAGCCACGAATGCGACCCACAAGACCACCGACAGACAAGTTCTTGCTTGCAACACCGCTCGACAATGCGCCAAAGTTGTTGCAACGAAGCAGTCGTGAGCCATACTTGGTATTTTTCTTACTGAAGATGTAGCCCGCGACACCACCCAGCTGCGTACCCTTTGGTGCAGTCGATCCCTTGTAGCTGACTGCGCCATAGTTGTTACAGTTGCAGAGATGTACGCCATCGCCCGAAGCACCAATAATGCCGGCAAAGTTCGACGCAGTAGCGCAAGTCGATAGTACATCGCCATAGTTCGAGCAGCCGACTATATTGCGAACAGCGTTCAAATTACCGCAAATACCACCCGCATATGATATGTGCGATCCATCGATATGGATACGACCAAAGTTGTCCGAGCACTGAATATGCTGGCCCGACTGGCCTGTGATACCACCAACATTGGCATAGTATTTAGCCTCGGGATTACCCTTCGAGCCTGTCGCGCTGATGCCACCGCTATTGGTGCAGTAGCGAATACCAGCTCTGCCCGAGTAGCCAACGATACCTCCGGCGTAGATGCGGGGAGCATCGCTCTTGATGGTGATTGGGGCCTTATTCTCACAACGGTAGATGATAATCACGCGACTTCCCTTTGGCACGGTCGAGCCGGCAATACCTCCGACAAGGAGGTTGAGAGCCTTGTTTGCCGATGCGATGACGCTCTCCACAGAGATAATACCGCTATTGCGCGAATCACGGATGGTGCGACCATTCTGACCTGCCAGGCCACCGATGTAGATATGCTGCTCGGTGTAGCCACCCCTATAGGTGATGCTTCCGCCATTTTCGCAGTTCTGGATTGTACCCTTGTTGATGTGTGCAATGAAGCCGACAACCACTTCGCCCTTGATGCTCACATTCATCGAGCACGACGAGTCGATGCGAAGATTCTGCACCACACCCTTCTCCTCGATGAGTTCGAACAGGCCGCACTTGGTCTTCCAGTTGAGCAGTGCGTGTCCCTGACCGTCGAAGGTGCAGGCGAGTGTCTTTATCGGAGTCCACTTCTTCATCTTCGCCATATTGATATCCCCCTCGAGGCATATCACACCCTTGTCATTCTGCCAAGCCGAGATGCTCTCGCCCTTGTTCACAGCCTTAGCAAAGGCGGCCAAATCTTTTGCATTCTTGATGCCTCCTGCATATACGGTAACAACCGAAAGCAGCAGCACCAAAAGTGTTAAAATCCTCTTCATACTATATTGTTGTTTTTGTTTACCACTCGACCTTCTCGATATATGTCACACCGAAGTTATCGGTCACACGAATCTCGCCCGAGCGAACACCCTCGCTTGGCTTGATGCGGAACATATAGCGCGACTTATTTGGCTTGGTGTAGTCGTGGACCTTACCCTTGCTGCTTGTCCAGCAGATTGATGGGTCTGCCTTTGCGGCAAGGTGAGCCACCGACTTATTGATCTCGATAGCGTCGAGATCCTCCTCGCGGTGCTGCTCGAAAGTTGCCACCTTCTTGCCATTCTCCCACCACTCCGGCTGCGACCAGAAGCCCTTCGAATGGTTCCAGATGTTGACCTTGACATAGCCATCGCCCGTGCGAAGAGGCGAGTAGGCACGCATCTGATAGCTGCGATCGTGACCGACAGCCTTGTAGTACCACTCAAGCTGATCGCCCTTGACCTCTACTGCCATATAACCGTTTGGTGTACCATCGATATTGAGGTCACGGTTGGCACGAAGATTACCGCTGCAACGAGCTACAGCCACCATATGGACATTCGAACGATTGTTCTTTGTGTCGTTCTTGTGGTACTGACCGTCGTTGTTATGGTAGTGTCCCGACCACGAATAGACGTGTTTGAACTGCGTCAAAGCAGCCGAGTAACGATGATAGTTCTTGCTCTTGTTCGGGTTACGATGGAGGTGAGCGTGTGCACAGACGACAATCGAGTGGTCCTTTGGCACATACTTCAGATCGTTCTCGAGCCACTCTACCGCATCGTCCTCCATACCTGTACCATAGTGCTTCTTGCGGTTTGGACGCGAGTAGACAATCGAGTTTACTATCACATAGTGGAGTTTACCAATGTTAAACGAGTAGTTCGTAGGCGAGATATACTCCTCAAAGAATGTCGTTCCGAGATTGGTCTCGAACAGAGTAGCCTGATCGAAATCGTGGTTACCTATGACGTGGAACATCTCTACTTCACTATCTGCCACAACATCGAGATAGTCGTCGTAGGCAGGCATCCAGTTGTAGCACAAGTCGCCCAGGTTGATGGTGAAGAGCGGCTTGCCCTCGCTCTTGGCGTACTCCACGATATCGGGGATAATCACATCGCGGAACTTCTCGGCAGAGGTATCATGGTTGAAGCCACGCATCTGCGGGTCGCCCACCATAGCCACACGATACTCCTCCATCGAGTGGTCACGCTTCTCGAGTTCGAAGTTCGCCTCGGCACCCTTGGCGTAGCGAGGTATGCGACGGAAAATCTGCGGCACACTCTTGCGGAATGGCACTTTATAGCCATCAGGCACCGAGATGTAGACAAACTGCGTCTTCGCCATATCACTCTTGAGCGCATAGCGTCCCTCGGCATCGGTTGCCACGCAGTTGAGACCATCGGTCACCACCACACCCTGCAAAGGTGTACCCGTAGTCGATGTCACACGACCATAGATGGTCGAGCCATCGGCCTTTGGATCAGTCGCCACAGCATAATTGTTGTGGAAATATCCACCCACAATCTTGGTGAAGGTTGCATAAGGTACGATCTCGTCCTTACGACCACTCGCGGCAATGAGCTCGCCACGATTTGCACAATCTATAATCTGAATAGGTGCAGCATCAGTTGCTATCGAGCGTCCTGCGATTGCTCCCGTATGGATTGCATTGCTACCATCTTCCAGGTCGTTACCGCCCTGGCCGCTCACCACCTTGCCAAAGTTGTTGCAACGACGAAGTTGCGCTCCGTGCGTAGCCTTCTTGACCGAACCCATCGAGCCCACAATACCACCAATGAACGAAGCCTTCGGACTTACGCCCGCAAAGATCACCTCGCCACGATTGTTGCAGTTGTGCAGATGTGTCTCGGTTGCCATCGTGCCGACAACACCTCCGAGAAGTGTCATACCCTCGGTTGCCGAGGTTACCTTTCCGTAGTTATCGCAACCTGTGATGTTCATCTTGGCGTTAGGCATACCCACAACACCCGCCATACGGGTCTGGTAGACGCCCTTTGCATCGACATTGCCGAGGTTGTCACAACAGATGATGTCGGCGCTGGAGTGACCTGTGACACCTCCCATATAGAGATATCCATTCATCGCACCCTTGAGGGTTGTCGCATCGACATTGCCTCGGTTGACACACCACTTCATCGATGCCTTGACCGACTGACCCGACACTCCACCCACAAAGTTGTATGGGGTGTCGCCCTTGTAGCGAATGTTTCCACTATTCTCGCAACGGATGTAGGATGCCGCCTTGAGATTCTTGCGGCTGCTACCAGCTAAACCGCCTATGCAGACTCCCGAACGCTTGTTTGCGGTTGCCACAACCACCTCCGACTCGATATTGCCACCATTCTTGCAGTCGATGAGGATGTAGCGGTTGATACCGCAAAGACCTCCGAGAAAGATGTAGCCCTCGAGCGCCTCGGCACGATGCTTTATCGAGCCATAGTTCTCGCAGTTGCGCAGGGTTCCGCTGTTGACATTTACGACAAATGCGCGAATAAACTCTCCGCTATTGCTCGAGAGCTTCATCACGCACGACTCGTCGATGCGGAGGTTACAGATCACACCGCCCTCCTTCAACTCCTGGAAGAGAGCATTGCTCGCCTTCCAATTCTTCAGCGTGTAGCCCTTGCCATCGAATGTGCCCTTGAAGGCCACGATGGTGGGGAACTTACTCGCCTTCTTCATATCGATATCGCATTCGAGGCAGACCACGCCCTTGTCGTCGGTCCACTCCGAGATGTCGGCACCGCTATTCACCGCCTTCGCAAAGGCGATAAACTCCTTGGCGCTGCCAATGCCACCTGCGTAGACGGCAATGACCGATAGCAGGAGCACCAAAAAGATTGATAATCTTTTCATATGTTCAAAGTTTTAGGGTTCTCGGTTTGTGTAGTTCGGCTTAATTCTATACCGCACCAGAAATTGTCAATGATTGAGGAAATTTTGTGCTAAACGAGGTGGCGAAAGCGGAGCATAGTAGAGCTATGTGAGCATTTCGCCATCCGATGAGCAGTGCAAAATTTACCAATCAGAACGATTTCTTAGAATGGGAGGTCATCAACCACCTGTGCAGCTGTCATCGCCGGCTCCTCGGTTGGCATTGGAGCAGCAGCAGGTGCAGCGGTAGGTGCAGCAGGTGTTGGCAATGGCTCGCTGTACTGCGGCTGGGTTGCGCCCTTAGGCTCGATGCGACGAGCAATCACATCGGTGTACCAGCGACCATTATACTCACGCGACTCGATGTCGAAGGTTACATTGTAGGCAGCACCCACAACTAAACGAGCCACCTCGTCACGCTTGTTGAAGAACTTGACGCTCACCTTACGGGTGTAGGGCGAGTTGTTCTGCATCTCGAAAACCACATTCTGACTGTGCCACTCACCGCGAGCCGAAGTACCGGTCTGCGCTGGCAATACGGTTGAAACCAACCCTTCAAATACAAATTCCATAATCTTATGCTTTATTTTTATGTTTTTTAATTCCTAAAATAAAAAGTGCATCTGCGAGTTGAGCAGATAGATGTTGTAGAGCACAAAACAGGTGAACATCACCGCACCCTCCTTGCGACTGAGCCTGCCATCGAGACCGAGCACCCAAGGCAACACTGCGGCAAGCACAACCATTCCGTAGTCAACGATGGTGATGCCCGAGGTGGTGAGCGGAGTAATCTGCGCACCCACACCGAGTATGAGCAGGAGGTTGAAGATGTTCGAGCCTACGACATTACCGAGCGCCAACTGTGTATTCTTCTTTGCCGCCGCTGCAAGCGAAGCCGCCAACTCTGGCATCGAAGTACCACAAGCGATGAGGGTAATCGAGATGAAGGCGTCGTTCACACCCCACGACTTGGCGATAGCCACCGCATTGTCGAGGAAGATGTCACTTGCAAGGATAAGAAGTGTAAGACCCAAGACAACCTTGCCCACGCCATAGATAAACTGCTTGTTGGTGATGGTCACCGTCACCTCCTGAGTCTCGCTCTTCTTGTTACCACGCAACGAGAGGTACATAAAGAGGAGGAATATTGCCAACAACACAAAGCTATCGGCACGACTTATCATAGCCTCGCCACCTGTGAAGAAGTTAAAGACAAGCAGTAGCGTCAACACCGACACCGCCAGACAGAACGGGAGGTCGAAACGCTTGTTCGAACGGGTTACTGCCACAGGGGCTACCATAGCGGTAAGACCGAGTATGCCCATAATATTGAAGATGTTCGAGCCCACGACATTACCGATAGCGATAGCCGAGTTGCCATCAATAGCACCCAGAGTCGATACCACCAACTCGGGGAATGATGTACCCACGCCGACAATCACCGCACCGATCACGAAGTCCGAGATCTTGAATCGCTTTGCGATGACCACCGAGCCCGCCACAAGCCAATTTGCGCTAAAAACAATCACGCCCAGACAGACTAAAAGATAGATATATTCCATAGAAAATATTCGTTTGTTTTTACAATTTTTGCTTATAGCAAATATCTTTGCAAAGATAGCAAAAAATCGGGAAACTTAAAAGGGGAAAGAGGAAAAGTTTTGTGGGGAGGGGAGAAGGGGAGCTAGGGGCGTTAACCCTGCTGCGCAGGCTTTTCCTCCTCGCGGCTCGGCATAGTGCAAACAAGTTTGCCCTCTGCTCTCGCTCCGCAGCGTCGGTTAATACTGCTGCGCAGGTTTTTCCTCCTCGCGGCTCGGCATAGTGCAAACAAGTTTGCCCTCTGCTCTCGCTCCGCAGCGTCGGTTAGAGGCGTTAGGGAGTTTAGGGAATTTATAGAGTTTAGGGAGTTTAGGGGTAATAGTGTAAAAGTTTTACAAGCTCCCTAAATTCCTTAATTTCCTTAATTTCACTATTGACGGGTATGAATTTTAATACCCATCAACAAAAAGCGACTACGCAAAGCAGTCGCTAAAGTTTTTGAAACCAAAAGGCTAATTCCTAGAAAGCGGACACGGCACGCACATAGGCGAATTTGTAGCCTTTACAATAGTCGAATGCAAAACCTGGGCCCAAATAGACATACCACACACAAAACTGTTTTGAAACACCCTCATCATTACCCCATAGCATCTGTCTATTTTCTTCTGTTGAAGACCAATACGGACTTTTATCACCTTTGTTCGCTAACATCTTCCCCTTCTTCGCTAATGTGTTATTAACAGCATTGTGAATAGTATCGTCAATTGTAAACTTTTTCAACTCCTCGATAGCTGGCAAATACCAACCATTGCCCAAATTGGCGCACCAAGCAAAGGCAGGATACTTATTTCGCCAACCCTCAATCTGCATCACCTTCGCCATATTCTTTGCACCGTTATACTTGTCTTCAGCACCAATTAAACGCTCACATTCGCTCACGTCGGATGACCATTGCATCACGTCTTTCGACTCCGTTAGGCTAACAATCTTTCCGTGCTGGCCATCTGTAGTCACTTCAAAGACAACGCCCTGTTTCTTGCCATCGTCGAAGTAGTCGCCCACCTTGTATACCCCTTTTCGTTGTGTCGTCACACGTTTCTCTCCAGACTCTCGAGTTTCTTCAACTACGCGCTTCTCGCCTGCCAAACTATTTTCTTCCGCTACATTTTTCTCTTCGGCGACACGTTTTTCATTCGCTAATCGTTCTTGCTCAGCTAAACGCTTCTCTTCTGCTATGCGTTTCTCCTCGTTTATGCGCTCTTGCTCGGCTATGCGTTTCTGTTCCTTCACATAGGAGACAGTCCCCACAACAGCACCAGCAATGCAGAGCAGAGCCACCACAGCGATAAGCACCCTCTTTAGAGGTGCGAAGTTGAATGGTTTGCGAGGTGGGCGCGGGGGTGTAGGCTTTGGTTGTGGTGGCACAACGGGTGTCGGCTTGGGGCGCTTTGCCTCACGACCTAACATTCTAAGAATGTCGGCAACAAGAGTTGTCTCGATGGGATGATCCTTGATATTACGCCAGTTGACACCCGCAAAGACAAATCGTAGCGCAGGAGGCATAGAGCTGCCATCGATAATATATGGCAAGACCGAATTTTTCGACTTCTCGTTGAAGGCAAAGGTTAGCTCGGCATTGGTAAACTTCGAAGCGTAGGAGTTCTTGCTCGCAAGATAGAGCACCACCTTGCACTCGATAATGGCGTTGGCCAACACTTCGGGAAAGTCGATGCCTCCACTAATACCCTGACGGTCGATAAAGTAGCTAATGCCGGCCTTATCGAACGCCTCGCATATACGGTCTGCAACCGCCATATCCTTGCGCGAGTAGCTGATGAAAACTTCGTGTGCCATTGGGTTAGTGCTGAATCGAGGAGTAAAGGTAGTGATTTTTTCGGAAAATATGTGGTTTTGGTGAGATTTTTTGCGGAAGGGAGGAGAGAGCCATTGGCTTTTTTAACGGAGGATTGAGAATTGAATTAAAGGCAAGTAAAGGCTAGTAAGGGCTAGTAGGGGCGGCTAGCGCAGCATACTATGCGTATGTGAGCATTTGTGACTCAAGCGAGGTGCAAATTTACCATCCAGAACAACCTACCCAACACCCCAAAAATCGTCAATGGATGAGGCTATTTTTGTGCGAGGCAAGGTAGCGAAAGCGCAGCATAGTAGGCCTATGTGAGCATTTCGCTATCAGCAGACTCGTGCAAAATTAACCATCCAGAACAACCTACCCAACACCCCAAAAAATCGTCAATGGATGAGGAAATTTTGTGCGTCGTGCAGAGGTGCAAAACCCCAACCAACCCCACCAAAAATTGCAAATGGTGAGGCTATTTTTGTGCGAGGCAAGGTAGCGAAAGCGCAGCATAGTAGACCTATGTGAGCATTTCGCTATCAGCAGACTCGTGCAAAAAGAGTCCACCATTTGCGATTTTTTCTTTTTTTTGACTATATTTGTATTATGATTCAATTCAAAAGAACATTTCCGATCAAGACAAAAATTGCATTGAGTATTGCTTCGGCGATACTGCTCGCCATTCCGTGGGAGGGGGCAAGCTGCATAACTATATTTGTGGGTTTGGTGCCATTGTTGCTGATAAGCGCACAATATGGCCCATCGTGGAGAGAGGCTTTCTCAATGCTGGGATGGGCGTTGCTGACATTTGTTTTGTGGAATATTGCCACGATATGGTGGGTGTGGAATGCCACGCCAGCAGGCCCTGTAGCGGCGACAATAGTGTCGACCTGGTGGAGTATTGTGCCATTTATGCTCTACCATATAATATCGAAGAGAGCACCGAGAATATTGGCTTATACGACACTTATAACTGCGTGGATAGCAGGGGAGTACCTCTATTATAAAGCTCCGGCACTCTCGTTCCCGTGGTTGACATTGGGCAACGCCTTTGCCGATGATGTATGGGCGGTGCAGTGGTACGAATATACGGGTGTGTTTGGTGGCTCGTTGTGGGCATTGCTCGTCAATGTGCTGGCTCTTGAGGCGTGCCTAACGATGAAGAAGAGATCGTGGATTGCGGCTACTCTTGCGCTGATTGTTCCGCTGGCTATCTCGATAGCTATATTCTTCAAGTATGATGCCGAGGGCGAGCTCTACAACTCGCTCGAGAAGGTAACAGTATCGGTTACCCAACCCAATATCCCTTGCTACGACAAGTTCGAGATTGGGGCAGAGAGGCAGCAGACAAACCTTATGGAGTTACTTGCCGAAGCGCCCGACTCGGCAAAGTTTGTGGTGATGCCCGAGACCGCTTTGGCCGAGACAATCAACGACCTGCAGCCCGAAAGGGGCGAGATTGTGGAGCGCATATCGAACTATCTGCGTGCCGAAAAGCCCGCCACAATGGTGATTTCGGGTGGTGAGACATATCGTCTGTATGGTCGCACCAAGGGTTCGGAGACTGCTCGCAAGCGAGGTGTGTTCTACTCGGATATATTTAACTCATCGCTTGGTATCGACACCACATCGAAGGTGCAGCTTCACCACAAGGGTAAGCTCGTAGTAGGTGTGGAGACCATACCTGCCTGGTTGCGTAGGTGTGGTGACCGCTTTGCCATCGACCTCGGTGGCACATTTGGTCAGCTCGGCATTGGCAAGAGTGCGAAACCTTTCGACCACAATGGTACAAAGGTTGCTGCTGCAATCTGCTACGAAGGACTCTACAGCGACCATACGGCAGAGTTTGTACGCAATGGCGCCGAGGCGTTATGCGTAGTATCGAACGACGGATGGTGGGGCAACACACTCGGACACAAGTATCTCTTCGCCTTCTGTCGTCTGCGTGCCATCGAGACTCGTCGCGATGTGGCACGAAGCGCCAACACAGGTGTATCGGGCTTTATAACGATGCAGGGTGAGGATCTGCAGCGTCTCGAGTGGGACAAGCGCGGAGTGCTCACTGCCGACATCCGCCTCAACAGCAAGCAGACATTCTACACCAAGTATGGCAACTACATAGCACGCCTCTCGCTATTGATTGCAGGGTTGTGTCTGCTCTACTTTGTGGCATACCAAGCCAAGAAGAGATTTTACTTGAACTAAAAAAACACAAGCTATATGAACTACACCGAGACCCTCGATTATCTACGCAGCGCAATGCCTTCGTTTCAGGAGGTGGGTGCGGGAGCATACAAGCCCGGATTGGAGCGCATCACCGAGTTCTGTCGTGCGATAGGCTCGCCCCATCGCAACTATTTCGTGATTCACATCGCGGGCACCAACGGCAAGGGCTCTGTGGCAAATATGTTGGCAGCAGTGCTGCAGCAGGCGGGTTATCAGACAGGTCTCTACACCTCGCCACACCTTTTCGACTTCCGCGAGCGCATCCGCGTCGATGGCGAGATGATATCGAAGCAGAAGGTGGTAAACTTTGTCGACCGCTACCGTGCCGAGATGGATCGTCTCGAGCTATCGTTCTTCGAGATGACCGCAGCGATGGCCTTCGACTACTTTGCACAGTGCGATGTCGAGGTGGCTGTCATCGAGACGGGCTTGGGTGGTCGCTTCGATGCCACCAACATTGTGCAACCCGTCATCTCGGTGATCACCAATATCGGACTCGAGCACACCGAGTTCCTCGGCGACTCTTTACCAAAGATTGCACGCGAGAAGGGCGGCATCATCAAGAAGTGCACACCTGTGGTGGTGGGCGAGAAGAATCCGAGCTACAACCTTGTGCTGGAGGAGATTGCGACAGATTTGCGAAGCTCAATCACCTATGCCGACGAGGCATTCTCCATTGGCGAGTGCGGCTTCGAAGAGGATAAGCAGGTGGTGACACTCACCCGCAATCGCGATGGTTACCCATACCGCCTTCGCCTCGATCTGCTTGGCGAATATCAGCGCAAGAACCTGCGTACAGTGGCTACGGTGCTCGACATTCTACACGAGTCTACCCCACTCACCATATCGCGTCGCGCCTTTGTCGAGGGTGTGCGCAATGTTGCTGCCCTGACATCGTTCTGCGGTCGTTGGCAGGTACTCTCGCAGAGACCGCTCATCGTCTGCGACAGCGCCCACAACGAGCACGGCGCAGTCGAGGTCGGCGAGCAACTCAAGCATCGCACCAATAGCGGTAAGCTGCTCTGCGTGATGGGTTTCTGCGACGATAAGGATTACCGAAAGATGCTTGCATTGATGCCGCAGGATGCTCACTTCGTACTCACCGAAGCGGCAATAGCTCGCGCAGCATCGGTGTCGAAAGTTGCCGAGGTGGCGACCTCGCTCGGACTCGATTTCGAGGTTGCATCGTCGGTCGAGGAGGCTCTTGCCAAGGCAAAGATGCAACTCTCGGAGGATGATATGCTATTCGTGGGAGGTAGCAGTTATGTAGTTGCAGAGGTACTTTCAGCAACTATATAAACCACATACCCATTAAAACAGAAGATGGTGTTCTCAATCGAGCACCATCTTCTGTTTTGTTGTTGAGGAGGTTGCTACTCCAAGAGGAATGCAGCCATCTCCGCGATGCGGGTGTAGTCGAGCACGTGGATATAATCCATACCGCCCAAGCGCACGTGGCTATCGCCACCACCATCGCCCATATCGTCACCGAAGAATAGTACCTGCTCCTTGGTGTAACCGTGACGCTTTGCGTACTCCATAGTAGCATCGTACTTGTTGTACTGCTTAGCCACGATATCGAAGGAGGTGGAGCCGCCAATAAATACGGTGTAGTCCTTGAATATCTCCAATACCTCGGGATACATCACACGACGCTTTGCACGATCGGGATCGAATACGTGCTTATCCTCACGCTTTGCCTTGGTGCCAATGAGAGCGAAAGTGACCATTCCCGAAGGATGCCACTCGATAGGCTCGCCGGCATACTCGGTGTAGCCATACTTCTCGCGCAAGCGGTTGGTCTCACGGAGGAAGAACTCCTTGTCGACCTCGGCGACAATCTGCTTGGTGATAACCAACTCGCCATTCTCGACCTTCGCCTCCATCATTCCGTAGTTACCAATCAACTCGATAGGATAGTTGCCCATCTGGTTGAATACACGCGCAACATTTCCTGCGCCACACATCACAAGGTGATACCTCTTGCCAAGTGCATCGAGCAGAGCGCGACTCTCCTCAGGCATTGGGGTGCGATGGTTCGACAATGTGCCATCGAGGTCGAATACGAGTAACTTCTTCTGCGCCCTCAACTCGGCAGCGTGAGCCTTGGTGTACTCCTCGCTAAGGCACGATGCACCATCATACCACGCCTTCACCTGCTCGGGTGACGACTGCTCCATCAATTGTGTGAATGACAAATCCTGTGGTTGCTGCTTCTGTTCAGCACAACCCACCATTGCCACAGCCATAGCTGTGCAAATCAAAATCGAATAGATCTTTCTCATAATATAAGTTTTTGGTTATCTCTCTATCTTCTCGCTACGCACCACCTCGATATCGTCGATAGCAAAGTAGGCAGGATAGGGGTTGTACTCGCCCACACCATCCCACTTGATGGTGAATACCACCTTGTCGACCAACGGAAGTGATGTCAGATACCATCGTGCCCAACCGTCGAAGGCCGGCTCTCCATTCTTGTATAGGTAGAATTTTGTTGTAGCCTCCTCGTGCTCCTCGCCCTGCTCGTTGATGGTGTAACCCGTAGCCTCAACCCATATCGACTCGTTGGAGGCAAGTGGCGGAGTGAGGTGGTTGCCATTCATTGTGGCGTTGTAGGAGTAGGTTGTCAGAGCCACACGCATACTCTTGATATAGCTTCGCTTGCTCTTGAAACGGATGTAAGGGCTATCCATAAAGGCGTTGCAGATGATGAAGTTCTTGCCCGAATAGGCCGCATCGACATAGGCGCAGAGCTGATCCCTTGGTGAGCCATTCGCCTCGCAATCTCTGCTACAATGATTCGACAGAGCCACACCCTCCCAATAGCCCGGGAAAGGTTGCGACACCTCGCCTGCAAGGTCACTCGCCTCGTCGTGCCACGACGGAGCGATTGTTCCATTGAGCAGATTGTCGCCATTGACGCTACTGTCGACAAGTGCATCCCACACCTCCCCCTCGAAGTCACAGGTATAGAACTTGCGCTCGAGACCATTGCTCTCGGGTGCACACGCAAAAGATGCAAAAGCAATCGCACAAAGTGCTATCCTACTGAAAACTCTCATCATAAACATTCTCTCTATTAATTAACTATCTGCCCCAGCTATCTCTATCCAAAGTTCGGTAGTTGATAGCCTCGGCAATATGTGCCGCCTCGATATTGTCGCTACCCGCCAAATCGGCAATAGTGCGGGCAACCTTGATGATTCTATCATAGGCTCGTGCCGAGAGGTTGAGTCGGCTCATAGCACTCTCGAGCAGAGCACGCACCTCGCGACTGAGTGGGCAGAATGTGCGCAACATAGCCGAATTCATCATCGCATTGGAGTGAATTGATGTTCCCGCAAAGCGTCGCAGCTGAATCTCGCGAGCTGCGATAACACGCTTGCGAATCTCGGCACTCGACTCCTCCACCTGCTCGCCATTTATCTCCGAAAGAGGCACGGGAACGACCTCGATGTGCATATCGATACGGTCCAAAAGTGGGCCCGAGATTCGTGAGAAGTAGCGATTTATGGCAAAGGGCTGACAACTGCACTCCTTGGTCGGATGGTTGTAGAAACCACACGGACAGGGGTTCATTGCACCGATAAGGGTGAAGTTCGATGGATATTCTACGCTATACTTTGCTCGCGAGATGGTAATCATTCTATCCTCCAGCGGTTGGCGCAACACCTCCAAGACATTGCGACCAAACTCCGGCAACTCATCGAGGAAGAGCACTCCGTTGTGTGCCAGGCTGACCTCACCAGGTTGTGGCGACTGACCTCCACCGATGAGCGCCACCTGCGAAGTTAGGTGGTGCGGAGCGCGGAATGGGCGTTTGGTCATCAAACCCACCGTCTCGCCCAACTTGCCTGCCACAGAGTGTATCTTGGTAGCCTCGACAGCCTCTTCGAGCGACATCGGAGGCATAATGGTAGGTATGCGTCGTGCCAACATTGTCTTACCCGAGCCGGGAGCACCAATCATCAGCACATTGTGCCCTCCTGCCGCCGCAATCTCCAACGCACGCTTCACATCGCGCTGGCCCTTGACATCGGCAAAATCCTCGGCATAGAGGCGCTGCTCCGCTGCCGTCTCGGCTATCTCCGCCACAGCAGGAGTGATGTCAATCTCGTTGTTGAGATAGGCAATAACCTCTGCCAGATTGGCCACAGGGATAACCTCCAAGCCTTCAACCACCGCCGCTTCGTGAGCCGATGCCGACGAGACAACAATGCGACGCAGACCACTCTCCTTTGCCATTACCGCAAGTGGCAATACGCCTCGTACAGACTTCACTGCGCCATCGAGTGAGAGTTCACCCACGAACATCGTATCGGCCAATCGGGTGTCGAGCACCTGCTGCGTAGCGGCAAGGATTCCCACCGCAATAGGCAAATCAAAGCCCGAGCCCTCCTTGCGCAAATCGGCCGGAGCAAGGTTGACAACAACCTTCTTGGCGGTCATTCGTCGTTGTGAGTTCTCGAAGGCGGCACGGATGCGCTGCTCGCTCTCCTTCACCGCATTGTCGGGCAGACCGACGAGAAAGAGCCCCAAGCCTCCGCCTGCGACATTCACCTCAACATCGACCTTAACGGCCTTGATGCCTACTATTGCTCCTGCATAGCACTTTACAAACATTGCTCTTTGCTTTTATAGATTTACATCCGTTTTATAGTCTCCCGAAGTAAGTGTATAATCTGTACCAGCAGTGATTTTGGTCTCGGTATATTCGTTGCCGAATCTGTCAATGGCAACTACCTTTATTGCCGCATCCTTATTCTTCAGCTCATACTTATACATATGGTAGTTGTTCGACCAGCAGTTTCCGAGAGGTGCACCATTCTTGTAGCGGCTCTGGATACCCATCAACAGACCTGCGGTATAGAGATCCTGACCTGTAACCACATCTGCTGCAAAGCGGAACGGATTCTGAGCTGTGCCATCTCCGATAAGGGTAGACATCGAATAGTTCGATGATGGAAGCAGGGTCATATCGCCAGAATATAGACCATCTTCGTAGACCTTTATACTCCACTTCGAGTCGGCATTATATACATTTGCCAACAACACATTCTCTGCAAAGTTAAACTTGTAGAAGCCCTTCACACCATCGGGGTTATCCGTAGTGCCTGGTGCACTCGGCATCGCAGCACCCGTTACGGCATCACCACGAT
>JAFVOR010000080.1 GCA_017505725.1 Alistipes sp. | reverse complement strand
GTTATTAGTGAGTAGTGAGTAGTGAGTTGTTAGTTGTTTTTTACTTCAAGCAGAGCACTCGGTAAAGCGAACAGAAAAATTAAACTAACAACATAAAAAGGAGAAGAAAAAATTATCGGAACGAGGCCTTGCCGAGTGACAAGCCGCCCTTTGTCAAAGGGAGGTTTGGATGGATTTTAAAGATGGAATAATTTTCATAATTCCTCCACAACCCAAGAGAGTGATTTGAAACACAAACATAACGGAATAATAATAACTTAAATATATCAGAAAATTATGAAAGTCGCAGTTGTTGGCGCAAGTGGCGCCGTAGGACAGGAGTTCCTGAAGATTCTCGATGAGCACAACTTCCCACTCGATGAGTTGGTGCTGTTTGGCTCGTCGCGCTCGGCAGGACAGAGTCGCGTATTTCGCGGTAAGGAGATTGTAATCAAGGAGTTGCAGCATAACGACGATTTCAAGGATATCGACCTTGCATTGGTGTCGGCAGGAGGTGCCATCTCGCGCGACTATGCTGAGACCATCACCAAGTATGGTTGCTTGATGATCGATAACTCGAGCTGCTATCGTATGGACTCGGATGTACCATTGGTGGTACCCGAGGTAAATGCCGAGGATGCATTGAACGCACCTCGTCGCATCATTGCAAACCCTAACTGCACCACCATCCAGATGGTTGTGGCACTCAACGCCATCGAGAAGCTCTCGCACATCAAGCGTGTACACGTTTCGACCTATCAGTCGGCAAGTGGCGCAGGTGCACAGGCTATGGCAGAGTTGGAGGAGCAGCACGCATCGCTCGCAAAGGGTGAGGTGGCAAAGGTTGAGAAGTTCGCTTATCAGCTCGCATTCAATGTGATACCACACATCGATGTCTTCACCGACAACGACTACACCAAGGAGGAGATGAAGATGCACAACGAGACTCGCAAGATTATGCACTCGGATGTGGCAGTGTCGGCAACTTGTGTGCGTGTACCCGTTATGCGTGCCCATTCGGAGAGCATCTGGGTGGAGACCGAGCGACCAATCTCGCCCGAGGAGGCTCGCAAGGCCTTTGCCGAGGCTGAGGGTGTAGTGGTTGTGGACAACCCTTCGGAGAAGGAGTACCCAATGCCACTCTTCATCGCAGGTAAAGAGCCTGTTTATGTGGGTCGCATCCGCAAGGATATCACCTCGGAGAATGGACTCTCGTTCTGGTGTGTTGCCGATCAGATCAAGAAGGGCGCAGCATTGAACGCAGTGCAGATTGCCGAGTGGCTGATTGCCAAAGGGGTCTTGAAATAGAGCAACCGAGGCGCAATATCGTCGATATTTCACAAAAAGGGGGCAGAAATGCCCTCTTTTATCGTTTTTATTTTGCGAGTTTGCGAAAAAGGTTTTAACTTTGCACGATTTATCGCGTGTACGTAACGCACATACGCGCAAGCGAGTGAGAGTTTTATGAAGGAGTTAATTGCCAAAATAGTGATTGTCTTGCTGTGTTCGACACTTGTTGTCGGCACCGCATCGGCACAAACCGAGTCGAGCAAAGAGGGCCAGACCAAAACCAAGAGTGAGAAGAGATCCATTCGCGAGAAGGTCGAGGCGGGCAAGAAGGTGGGCATTCACAAGATTATCAAGAGTGGAGACCCCGAGCTCATCTACAACGAGGCTCTCAAGTACTACAAGAACGAGAAGTGGAACAAGGCTGCCGACCTCTTCGATGCAAGCCAAGCCTACTATGTGGGCAACGTTCAGGAGGACTCCATAGCGTTCTTCTCGGCACGAAGCAAGTTCAAGGATCGCAACTATGTCGACGCATCGATGCAGCTCGACGAGTTCCGTCGCAAGTTCGGACGAAGCATCTTCCTCGAGGACTCGGAGGCGATGCTGGCGATGTGCCAATACTACCTCTCGCCCGATGCCACTCGTGACCAGACTATCACCGCCGAGGCTATCATATCGTTCTCGGAGTTTATCGAGCGATATCCCAACTCGAAGCGAGTGGAGGCCTTCAGAGAGCTGATAGTGGAGCTGACCAATCGCCTCAAGCAGAAGGCCTACCTCAACGCCTACACCTACTACAAGGTGCAGCGTTACAAGTCAGCAGTAGTGGCTCTGCGCAACGCCCTGAAGCTCTACCCCGAGACACCCTACCGCGAGGAGATACTCTACCTTATTACGGTGTCGAACTTCCGTCTGGCACACAACTCGATAGCGGAGAAGCAGGGTGAGCGCTATCTGAATGTACTCGATTCGTACTACTCGTTCATCAACGAGTTCCCCGAGTCGAAGCACCGCAAGGAGCTCGAGCGATACACTCGCGAAGCAAAAGATTTTTTAGATAAAAACAACATAGAAAAACAGTAATTGAGATGGAGATCAAGAAGAACATTCCGAACAACACCATTACTCGTAAGCTCGCAGATTTCGACCACGAGACAGGCAATGTTTACAAGAGCATCAATGTAATCGCTCGTCGTGCAAACCAGATTGCAGCCGAGTTGAAGAGCGAGTTGACTCGCAAACTCTCTGACTTCTCGTCGCCTACCGATTCGATGGAGGAGACCTACGAGAATCGTGAGCAGATCGAGATTTCGCGCTACTACGAGCGTCTTCCAAAGCCTGTAATCATCGCTACCGAGGAGTACCTCGATGACGAGATCTACTTCCGTGACGGTAAGGAGTAACACTTTAGGCTCGTGGCAACCAAGCCACCGGCCATTAGCTTTTTCGAAAAGATGTTAAAGGGAAAACATATCCTACTCGGTATAACCGGAAGCATAGCGGCATACAAGGCTGCTATGCTTTGTCGTCTTTTGCGCGTTGCCGGTGCAGAGGTCAAGGTGGTGATGACCCCTACAGCCAAGGAGTTTATCACACCTGTGACTATGGCCACTCTGTCGAAGAATCCTATCGCCGTGGAGTTCTACAACCCCGAGAATGGTGATTGGCATTCGCACATTGCGATGGGCGAGTGGGCCGACTGCTACCTCATAGCTCCGGCTACCGCAAACACCCTCGCCAAGATGGCGTATGGCATTGCCGACAACCTCTTGCTCACAACCTATCTCTCGGCTCGTTGTCAGACTGTGGTCGCACCCGCTATGGATTGCGATATGTTCGGTCACATCGCAACACAGGAGAACCTCGCCAAGTTGCGTGAGCGCGGCGTGGTGATTCTCGAGTCGCCCGAGGGTGAGTTGGCAAGCGGACTTACGGGCAAGGGTCGTATGATGGAGCCCGAGCAGATTGCCGAGGCTATCGACAGATTGCTCTCGACCGAGCAGACTCTCGCCGGCAAGCGTGTGATGGTCACCGCAGGTGCCACCATCGAGGCTATCGACCCTGTGCGCTACATCTCGAACCACTCGACCGGCAAGATGGGGTATGCTATAGCCGATGCGTTGGCAAAGCGTGGTGCCGAGGTTGTACTCATAAGCGGCAAGAGTGCATTGCAGACACCGCAAGGCGTGCGTCGCGTAGATGTGGGCTCGGCAGAGGAGATGTACGAGGCTTCGGTCAAGGAGTTCGAGGCGGTTGATTGCGCAGTGATGTGCGCAGCGGTGGCAGACTACACCCCTGTGGAGGTTAGCGCATCGAAGATCAAGAAGAGCGACGAGAGCTTCACAATCGAGCTTCGCAAGACCAAGGATATTGCACGCGAGTTGGGCAGGGTGAAGGGCTCACGCAAGATTGTAGGCTTTGCACTCGAGACCGACAACGAGCAGGTGAATGCCGAGAAGAAACTCGAGGAGAAGAACCTCGATATGATTGTCCTAAACTCTTTGCGTGACGAGGGTGCAGGCTTCGGCCACGACACCAACAAGGTGACCTTCATCGGCCACAACCTCCGCGAGGAGTTGCCACTCCTTGCAAAGAGCGAGGTTGCCGAGCGCATCGCAGACAAAATAGAACAACTATTAAAATAGACTTAGACTGTGCTAAGAAGGCTCCTTGTAGAAAATTACGCTCTCATAGAGCATCTCGAGATCGAGTTCGACTCCTCGCTCAACATCATCACAGGTGAGACGGGAGCCGGAAAGTCGATCTTGATGGGTGCTTTGGCGTTGTTGCTCGGAGCCAAGAACGATAGCACAACCATAAAGGATGGCTCACGCGCCTGCGTAGTGGAGGGCGAGTTCGACATCGCCAACCTCGGCCTCGAAGAGATATTTGCCGAACTCGACATAGACTACGAGCACGAAACCATCATCCGCCGCACCATCTCGCCAAGTGGCAAGAGTCGCGCCTTTGTGAACGACCAGCCGGTGCAACTTGCCGACCTGAAGCAGCTTGGTGCATACCTTATCGATATCCATTCACAACACCAAAACCTCATCCTCTCCTCGCCCCAATTCCGCATCCGCGCCATCGACACCATCGCGGGCAATGGAGCGTTGTTGAGCAAGTATGGCGAGGCATTTGCTGCCTTGCAGGAGGCGAAGCGAGCCTATGCAGAGCTCACCGCCGAGGCACAGCGCAATGCCGACGAGGAGGATTGGTTGCGTCATCAAGCCGAGGAGCTTCAGAAGGCTTCGCTCCGTGTGGGCGAGATTGAGGAGCTTGAGGCAGAGTTGCGTACCCTCGAGAATGCCGACAGCATCAGCGAGGCTCTGCAGCGTGTGACGCAGTCGCTCGACGAGGAGGTGACAGGTGTGCTGACCACACTGCACGAGAGTGAGAGTGCTCTGCGTCGTGTGGCGGAGAACTACGCCTCGGCCACCGAGTTGATTGCTCGTCTGCACTCGGCAGCTGTGGAGTTGAAGGATATATCGGCTACGGCATCAGCCGACCTGGAGCGTATCGAGGCCAACCCCGAGCGCTTGGATGCTATAAATGCGCGTCTCGATTTGATCTACTCGCTGCAGCGCAAGCACCGCTGCGAGGGGATCGAAGAGCTTATCGCTCTGCGCGATAGATACACCGCTCAACTCTCGGCTATCGAGCATAGCGACGAGATGCTGTCAGAGGCGGAGCGTCGTGTTGCCGAATGTAATAGTGCAACAACAGCCCTTGCCCAAGAGTTGCACAATGCTCGTCTGAAGGCCTCACCAGCCTTCGCCAAGGAGGTCGAGAAGATTCTCCACGCCGTAGCAATGGCAGATGCCTCGTTCAATATTGCGGTATCCTCGTGCAACCCGACCATCTCGGGAGCCGACGCGGTAGATTTCCTCTTCTCGGCAAATGCGGCAGTCGAGCCTCGCCCTATCGAGAAGATAGCCTCGGGCGGTGAGCTTTCGCGTGTTATGCTGGCACTCAAGACCATTCTGGCCCGCCACCTTGCACTGCCTACCATCATCTTCGACGAGATCGACACGGGTATCTCGGGCCGCACCGCCAACGATGTGGGCGACATCATAGCCCAACTTGCCGAGTCGATGCAGGTGATTGACATCACCCACTCACCACAGGTGGCATCAAAGGGTTCACGCCACTTCCTTGTCTACAAGGAGCATAGCCGAAGCAACATACGCCCACTCTCAACCGAGGAGCGTGTGGAGGAGATAGCCAAGATGCTCTCTGGCGACAGCATCACCGAGGCGGCTTTGGCACAGGCAAAACACCTCTTATCACTCTAAATACCCCACCCCAAGATGAGGCGATTGGCACATATAGCACTCTCTATTGTAGCGGTACTCCTTATCTCGTGCGGCAACAATGCCTCTCAGCGAGACACCGAGCCGATCTACTCACCACGCTATGCCAAAGGCTTCGCCATCGAGCGCGATAGGGCCACAGGAGCCACTCTGCTCTGCAGCCGCAACCCTTGGCAGGGAGCCGAAGGGGTGACACTCTATTACGATATCGACACCATCGCACCACCGCAACGCATAATCGCTATGTCATCGAGCCACACCGCTATGCTCGATGCTGTGGGATGTGCCGAGCGTATCGTGGGCGTGTCGGGATGCCGATTTATCTACAACCCAACCCTCTGCCGAGCCATCGACGAGGGCAAAATCGAAGAGGTGGGCTACGACTCATCGTTCGACTTCGAGAGGATTCGCGCTCTCAATGCCGATGTTGTACTGCTCTATGGTGTGGCAGGCGAGGCGAAGGCCATTACCGACAAACTCGATGAACTCCATATACCATATATATATATAGGCGACTACCTCGAAGCCAACCCATTGGGCAAGGCTGAATGGGTGGTAGCTCTCGCCCATCTGTGTGGCGTGGCAGAGCAGGGCCAAACCCTCTTTGCCGAGGTGGAGCGTCGCTACAACGCCTTGCGCGAGCAACGACATTGCTCGGCATACCGTCCGCGCGTGATGCTCAACCTACCCTACCGTGACACCTGGTTTATGCCTCCGAAGGGGAGTTATATGGTTCAACTTATCGAGGATGCGGGCGGAGAGTATCTCTATCAGCAGAACGATACCAGCAGCTCGAAGCCTATCTCATTGGAGGAGGCGTTGCTCTTGGCTATGAAGGCCGACTTCTGGCTCAACCTCGGGCAGATGGCATCGATGGAGGAGGTGTGTGCTGCAGCACCGCGCTTTGCAAAGGTCGATGCGGTGCGCTTTGGTCGCCTCTACAACAATACCAAACGAACTACAGAGAGTCGAGGTAGCGACTTTTGGGAGTCGGGAGCAGTACGCCCCGACATTATTCTCGAGGATCTGATCAAGATTCTCCACTACGAAGCCCCAACCGACTCTCTCTACTACTACACGAAAATTGAGTAACAAATAGATATGAAGTGTCGCAACACCATACTTTTCACCCTGCTTACTGCGCTCTGCGTGGTACTATTTGTGGTGGATATCGCGGTAGGCTCTGTCGCAATCCCCTTTGCGGAGGTTCTGCAGTCGCTCTGCGGTGGTGGCAACGACGAGATTCGTAGCATCGTCGTCGACATTCGCCTTGTGCGTGCGGTGGTTGCACTCTTGGCGGGTGCGGCACTCTCGGTGAGCGGTCTACAGATGCAGGTGCTCTTCCGAAACCCTTTGGCAGGCCCCTATGTGCTGGGAGTCTCGGCGGGTGCAAGTCTCGGCGTGGCGCTCTTCGTCTTGGGTGCTCCGCTCGTGGGTGTAGCACTCTCACCTGCGCTGCAGAGCATAGGCACAGCGGGTGCTGCGTGGATAGGCTCGGCGGTGGTACTTGTGGCGGTGGTGGCACTCTCGCGACGCATCAAGGATATTATGGTGATGCTCATTCTGGGTATTATGCTCTCCTCGGGCGTAGGCGCTCTGGTCGAGATTATGCAGTACCTCAGCAGCGAGGCCTCGCTCAAGAGCTATATCGTGTGGACGATGGGCTCGCTGGGTGATGTAACCTCGACACAACTCGCTCTGCTTGCGCCCATAGTTCTGGTGGGCTTGACGATGGCCGTGGCAACAATCAAACCGATGAATATGCTCCTTGCGGGCGAGCGTTATGCCGCCTCGATGGGACTCAACATAGAGCGCACACGAACAGTGGTACTCACAGCAACCACTCTCTTGGCGGGTACCATCACGGCATTTTGTGGTCCGATAGGCTTTGTGGGTATTGCAGTGCCACACATTGCCCGAATACTATTCCGCTCGGCTGACCACAGAGTGTTACTCCCTGCAACCATACTCTCGGGCGTGGTGATGATGCTTGTGGGCGACATTGTGGCGAAGTATTTCGCTCTGCCAATCAACACCATAACTGCGCTGATGGGTATTCCTATTGTAATCTACATAGTGACACGAAACCGATGATACACCTCGACAACATATCGCTCTCGTATGGCTCGCGCACCATTCTGCGTGATGCTTCGTTGCACCTTGCAGCGGGTGAGCTGTGTGCCCTTGTGGGTCGCAACGGAGCGGGCAAGAGCACACTGCTCAAGGCCCTCACCTCGCGCGGAGATGTGCGTATCGCAGGCGCTCCGCTTGCCGAACTCTCTGCCGAAAAGAGGGCGCAGACAGTGGCCATCGTGACCACCGAGCGTATCCGCATCGAGAATCTGAGAGTCGAGGAGTTGGTCGCTATGGGTCGTGCGCCATATACAAATTGGGTGGGGCATCTGCAGGATATCGACCGCGAGATTGTCGGCAAGGCTATCGAGGCGGTGGGTATGAGCTCCTTTGTGGGGCGCGACACCTCGTCGCTCTCGGATGGAGAGTTGCAGCGAGTGATGATTGCACGCGCCATAGCGCAGCAGACACCAATAATCCTGCTCGATGAGCCTACGGCATTTCTCGATATACCGACCCGCTTCGAGGTGTGCCGACTACTTGCCGACCTGGCACACAAGGAGGGCAAAACTGTGCTCTTCTCGACACACGACATCGATGCCGCCATACCTGTATGCGACTCGTTTGCCATAATAGAGCAAGAGAGACTTAGCCAACTACCTACAGCAGAAGCGATTATAGAGATAGAACGAATTTTCAAACAATAACTAATTAAACACTAACAACAATGAAGAGATTTTTCATCTTTGCTATTATGGCAGTGGCGGCCGTGACCGCATTTGCTGCACAGCCTCGCGCCGAGTATCCTCGTCCGCAGTTCGAGCGTAGCGAGTGGATAAACCTCAACGGAGAGTGGACCTACACACTCGATCTTGCTAACACCGGTTTCGACCGCAAGTTGTTCAACAGCGTGGGCTTTGCCGACAAGATTATCGTTCCGTTTGCCCCTGAGAGCAAACTTTCGGGCGTGGAACACAAGGACCTCATCACCGGCATCTGGTACCACCGCACCATTCAGGCTCCTGCAGCTTGGAGCAACAGAAAGATTATGCTCCACTTCGGTGCAGTATACTATGAGGCAGAGGTCTATGTCGACGGAAAGTTCGTAGGTCGTCACCACGGTGGTTCATCGCCTTTTGCACTCGATATCACAAAGTTCTTGGCAGATGGCAAGGTTCACAACCTTGTAGTGCGTGCCAATAGCGACCTCCGCAGCAAGACTCAGGGCTCGGGTAAGCAGTCGTTGCGTAGCTACTCCTACGGTTGTGTCTATGCCCGCACCACAGGTATCTGGCAGACAGTATGGTTGGAGGCCACCGACCGCTACTCGCTCGACCACGTGCAGGTGATCACCGATATCGACAACAACCAGGTTATCATCACCCCACGCTACTACAGCGCATCGGCATCGAACACTCTCACCATCAACATCAAGGATAACGGCAAGCTCATAGCAAAGAAGCAGGTGACACAGATTGAGGGTCTGCCTATCGTTATCCCTGTGAAGAGGTACCAGACCTGGTCGCCTGAGAATCCAAAGCTCTACGATGTGGAGTACATCATCTGCGACAAGGAGGGCAAGGTGCTCGACCGCATCTCGTCGTACCTCGGTATGCGCAAGGTGCACATCGAGGGAAACAAGGTCTACCTCAACAACCTGCCATACTATCAGCGTTTGGTGCTCGATCAGGGCTTCTACCCTGACGGAATCTGGACTGCACCAAGCGATGAGGCTCTGCGTCGTGACATCGAGATGTCGATGGAGGTGGGTTTCAATGGCGCACGCCTCCACCAGAAGGTCTTCGAGGAGCGTTTCCTCTATTGGGCAGACCGTCTCGGCTACCTCGTTTGGGGTGAGTTTGCAAGCTGGGGTGTGGATATCTCGTTGCCTGAAACAGCTCGTAACTTCATCTCGGAGTGGCAGAACATCGTTGTTCGTGACCGCAACCACCCTTCTATCGTCACTTGGACTCCACTCAACGAGGCCTGGATTCCTGATAATGTACAGTACCCACGCCTTGTGAAGGACCTCTACGATATCACCCACGTGGTAGACCCAACACGCCCTGTGAACACCGTGAGTGGTGGTATCCTCACACCTGACTACGACATCTGCGCTATGCACAACTACGAGCAGAATGGCGAGAAGCTCAAGGCAAGTGTCTACAACCCTGAGACAGGCAAGTTCTTCCACTACAAGCCTACCCGTCAGCCAAAGTCACGCAATTCGAGCGGCAGCCCTACCGTAGGCGACCTTGCAACCAAGGCTCCATTCGTACAGGCTCAATACGACGGCATCCGACCATACTTCATCGACGAGTTTGGTGGTATCAAGTGCTTGGAGGCAAACCCAGCGAAGGATACCGACCGCAATGGCTCGTGGGGCTATGGCAAGTCGGCTATTACCAAGGAGGATTTCTACAAGCGTTTGGAGGCGCAGGTCGATGCTCTGCTCTCAATCAGCGACCAAGTATGGGGTTACTGCTACACTCAGCTCACCGATGTCGAGCAGGAGGAGAATGGTATCTACTACTACGACCGTCGTGCCAAGTATGACGCTGCACGCCTGAAGCAGATCTTCGGCAAAAATCCTAAAAAGTAGTGTAAAACTGATAGTTAACTATCGGCAATTTCGGGAAAAAGCGGTGAAATTCATCGCTTTTTCTCTTTTTTTCGCACAATTTTGCATTTTGCGTTTTGCATTATGAATTTTATTTGTACCTTTGCACCGCTAAATGTCCGCCTATAGGATTATAGCGGTAAGGCCCGTTCGTCTATCGGCTAGGACGCAAGATTTTCATTCTTGAAAGACGAGTTCGACTCTCGTACGGGCTACACGGAGTGGTTCATCCATTATTTAGGAGCGGGCTTTAGGCCTATCCGCAACCAGCCAAGGCTGTGTAAGAGAGGGGGAGGCGACCTTGAGATTTGAGAAAATCTCGAAATGCCTCGAAAAAAAGAATATTAGTAACAAAACGAATAAAATTTTAGAAAATTATGGCAAATCACAAGTCGTCTGAGAAGAGAATCCGCCAGACAGCAACTAAGCGTGCGCACAACCGTCTTTACCACAAGACTACCCGTAACGCTCTCAAGGCTCTCCGTCACACCACCGAGAAGGGTGCTGCAGAGGCTTTGCTTCCAAAGGTAACAGCTATGCTCGATAAGTTGGCTAAGACCAACATTATCCACAAGAACAAGGCTGCTAACCTCAAGAGCGCAGCACAGTTGCACGTAAACGCTCTCTAATCGGCGTTTTACAACCAACCGAATATACGGACTACCCGAAAGGTGGTCCGTTTTTCGTAGGTACAACAATCCAAAACTATTATACTATGAAACTGAGATCAATCATTACGCTTGTGGCAATCCTCTTTGCCTCAAGCAGTTTTGCACAGGTGACTCTGCCGCAAGGTCGCAATCTCAACTTCGGCCTGCAGGCACACCGCGGACTCTCGCACCGCTATCCCGAGAATACTGTTCTCGCATTCAAAGAGGCGGGCAAGGTGCCATACTTCTTTGGTATGGAGACCGATGTTCAGATGACCAAGGATGGTGTTCTTGTGTGTATGCACGACAACACCCTCGACCGCACAACCAACTTCACAGGTAAGGTGAGCGACTACACCTGGTCGCAACTGAAGAAGGCGTGGATCGATGGCGGTACGGGCTGGGATGCAAAATACACCCACAAGCTCCGCATACCGACCTTCAAGCAGTATCTGCAGGTGTGCAAGAAGGCCAATCTTGTCCCTTATGTCGAGCTGAAACTCCTCACCCCTGAGGGTATCCGTAAGACCATCGAGATGTTGCACAAGATGGGCTTCGAGGGTAAATATGTGCTGACATCGTTCAAGTGGCACTACCTCAAGGAGGCATCGAAGTACAGCAATGCTCCGCTCGAGCATATGAAGAGCAAGGCGTGGACAAAGGAGATTGTCGACAAGGTGAAGGCTGTGAAGAATGGCGTGGCACGACCAGGCGCAAAGTATGTCACCGAGGAGTTGGCAAAGTACTGCCACGAGCAAGGCGTAACGCTCGAATGCTACGGCATAAAAGTGGGCAATACCGAGTTGGTAGAGAAGCTTCGCAAGCTGGGTGTCAAGGGTGGCACCTGCAACGATTGGCAGAGGCTCGGGCTCGACAAGTAGTAAGAGAAAAGAGATGTCTGACCGACATCTCTTTTTTTATCGTTTCGATGCGAGGAATAGACCCAACATCGTCAATCCCGCATTCAAGAGAAGTATCTCGAAACCAAACTGATAGCCTCCGAAGAGTTGCTCCGAGAAGTGGTCGAGCAGAAGGCATATTGCGGGCGAGAGGAGTGCCACCGCGGGCACCCATCCGTCACGCACCTTGCGTTGTGTGAGGGCACCAAAGGCGAACATTCCGAGCAGAGGTCCGAAGGTGTAGCTCGACATCGCATAGAAGATATTGATGGAGCTGCCACTACCCCACCTGTCGAAGGCGAAGACCAACGCCACCATCACCATCGCCATACCCAAAAGTACCACGCGGTAGAGTTTGGTAAATCCCTTATCGTCAAGATGTTGGCGTGCGCCGAGGATATCCACCGAGAAGGAGATGGCAAGGGCAGTAAGTGAGCCTCCCACCGAGGAGAATGTCGCCGAAACAACACCCAGCACCAGCAATACACTCAACACCGCCGGCATACCCTCGCGAGTGGATACAAAGGCGAAGAGGTTGTCGGGGCGGATATCCGAGATGGCATTGGCATCGAGATAGATGTAGAATACCACGCCCAAAAGGAGCAAAAGTGCGAGCAACACCGTCTGAAAAAGCGACGAGAGCACCATATTGCGCTGTGCCGAGCGGAGCGAGTCGCTGCTCAAGACTCGCTGCATAAGGTCCTGGTCGAGACCCGTAGTGGCAACCACAAGGAATATGCCCGAGAGCAACAACTTCAGAAAGTGGCGTGGATGGTTGATATCGTCGAGGAAGAGGATGCGAGTCAGTCCCTGCTCCGAGCCTCGTCGAAGGGCTTCGACAAAGGAGATGTCGAGCGAGCGTAGCACAAAGAGCATCGACAACGCCACACAGGCCGCCATACAGAGGGTCTTGACAAGGTCGCCCCAGATGACCGAGGAGAGTCCGCCACGATGAGTGTAGTACCAAGCAATAGCAATAAAGAGCGATGCGGTTAGCCAAAGCGGTATACCAAGCGCATCGCACATCAGCTGCTGCAACACAAGAGAGACCACAAAGAGGCGCAAGGCAGCACTCAACACCTTCGAGATGAGGAAAAACCAAGCGCCCGTCTTGTGGCTACGGATGCCAAAGCGGCGCTCGAGATATTCGTACAACGAAGTTACATTATGACGATAGTAGAGAGGGATGAGCCAATAGGCAATCACCACATAAGCGATGACAAAGCCGAGGCACATCTGCAGATACGAGAGGGCATCGGTAGCCACCGAGCCGGGCAACGAGATGAAGGTTATGCCCGTAATGCTCGCACTCACCATAGCAGCGGTGATGAGCCAACGCGGATGCTTCGAGGGGGTGTTACCACCTCGGTTAGCACCAAGTCGCGCCACCACAAAGAGCAACACAACATAGGCTGCAACGGCTGCAAGTGAGATGAGAGGCGTGAACATCAGCTACAACTTATCGAGTACTCGGCGGATTATTTCGACACTCTCGCGAATCTCGTCGTCAGAGATTACGAGTGGAGGCGAGATGCGGAATGCGGTGGCGCAATAGAGGAACCAATCGCTCATAATACCCTCATCCTTAAAGAGTTCCATCACCTTAAAAAGTCGCTCCTCCGAGCCGAGTTCGACAGCCAATAACAATCCGCTGCGACGAATCTCGACCACTGCGGGATGGTCGCGGAGCAACTCCTCGTAGAGGGCACCCTTGCGCTCGACATCCTCGACTACATTGTGCTTCTTGAGGTAGCGGAATGCTGCCAAGCCCGCAGCACAACATACGGGGTGACCACCAAAGGTGGTGATATGACCGAGCACGGGGTCGGTCTGCAACGAGTCCATCACCTCCTTCGACGCAACAAATGCACCGAGAGGCATACCTCCGCCAAAGGCCTTGGCAAGGGTTATGATATCGGGGGTCACGCCATACTTCTGACAGGCGAACATCTCGCCCGTGCGCCCCATTCCCGTCTGAATCTCATCAAAGATGAGCAGTGCGCCCACCTCGTCGCAACGCTTACGCAGAGCCTCGAGGTAGCCCACCTTCGGAGGTCGCACTCCGGCCTCGCCCTGCACAGGCTCGCACAACACGCAGGCGGTGCGCTCTGTTATCTGCTGCAAATCCTCGAACGAGTTGAAGTCCAACGCCTTGCAGTCGGGCAGAAGGGGTCGGAAAGCGTTTTTCCACTCCTCGCCTTCGGGCTCACCCATCATACTCATAGCACCGTGAGTCGAGCCGTGGTAGGCACGACGCATCGAGATCATCTCGGTGCGATGGGTGTAGCGCTTCGCCAACTTGAGCGCACCCTCGACGGCCTCAGCACCCGAATTGAGGAAGTAGACGCTCTCGAGTGGAGCGGGCAAAGCCTCGGCAATCTCCACAGCGTACTCCACCTGTGGTCGCTCGACCATCTCGCCATAGACCATAATGTGCATATAGCGCTCGGCTTGCGACTTGACAGCCTCGACAACATCGCGATTGGCGTGTCCGACATTGCTCACCGAGACTCCCGACACGAGATCGAAATAGCGTTTGCCCTCGGGGGTGTAGAAGAATACGCCCTCGGCACGCTCCACCTCAATCAACATTGGCGAAGGGGAGGTCTGGCCCACATTCGATAGAAACTGACGACGAAGAATCTGCATAATTTTTGATGTTTTTTTTAGTTATGCAAAGGTACAAATTATAAGCGACACCCCCTCTACTAATCACTATATTTTTATAAAAAAATATATTATTCGAGGCTGAATTATGCATTTTTTTATTTTTATTGTTAACTTTGCGAGAAGAACTAACTTATTTTTATAAAATATCCTATGAAAAACTTTACTAACCTTAATTCCGCGACACTATAATTTAACTTTATTTATAAGTTCCTGAGCAACAAAAAGTTGCCCAGGATTTTGCCATGTCAGATTTTTCACTTATCTTAGTGTTGCAAATCAAAACAAGCGTAAATCGTAACAAGACATGGCAAAGGTACAAATAAAATCTGAAAAACTCACACCTTTTGGAGGAATTTTTTCAATCATGGAGC
>JAFVOR010000079.1 GCA_017505725.1 Alistipes sp. | reverse complement strand
GAAATGGTATCTTTTCTTGCAAAGTAATCAGGGAAAGGCAAGCAAAAAATAGGGCGAGAAATACCCGTTTCTCGCCCACTATTTAATGACTAAAAAGCGCCACTTTTTGCATCATTACCGTTTTTTGTACTATCCCGAAGGTCTTTCTTTTGCGATGCACTATGTCTCACAACTTTTGCGCCTCTCATTAAGCACTCCTCTGGAGTGCGCTGCCATTCTATGCCATTAAGGGCTGAAAGCCCGAATGCCATTCAATGCCATAAAAAAATGGCGCAAAAACTACTCTCTACTCTCTACTAACTACTAACTAAAAAAAAGCCAATGGCTAAAAGTAAAAAAAAACGGGTAACCCCGTCTTTTTTTAGAAACCTTGCTTGATTGTAACCGATGCCTCTGCCATAAAACTCCGTACTTTAACATACGCTTTGCGCTCAACACCTGTGTCGTTTGGCAAAACCTTAATTTCGATGCCAGAAGTCCATTGAGCCAATGCACGTGTCGGCTCGTGTCGCTCGATAATTCTCACTACCTGAACCCAGCCTTCGGCAGGAACTCTATTGCCTGTTGTCGGGTCTTCAACCTCCCACCTATCTCCGTCGTGCTCATACGAAATAACAACATCATCTATGCCGGTCGAAGAGACGGGAATAATAAACGACTCCTCGCCTGCACTCGAAACGGTGTAACTGCTTTCGCTAAACTCCACAACCGGAATGTCCTTGATAGCGCAACCCGCAAGTGTGATTGCTGCAACTGCTAAAATGATAAATCTCTTCATAACCCTCTGATTTAGATAATTTCGACCACAAATTTACCCCCCCCCCTATCGGATTTTCCAAATTTTTTTGCAGAAAAATGCAAAAAAATATCACTATCTCTTTGCGACGATGACTTTTAGTGCCGAGGGGAGAATTTTGATGTCCAGCACTTTGGGTGCAATAAACCAATCCCCATCGGCGTGGGCTGCGCCTTCGCTTTGGCGAGTGATGCGTATACTCTTGCCCTTGTAGCAGTGTACCTTGCGGCTCTTGTGAACAGAACCGGTCATCAATCTGTAGGCTAACCAAGGGAGTTCCAATGCATTGAATTTGTCTACGACTGTGATGTCGAGCACTCCATCGCAACAATCGGCAAGCGGTGTAATCTTTGCGTTGTTGCCCCATTGGTCGGAGTTGCCTATGGTGATGAAGAGTGCTTCGGTGTTAAGCTCTTTGCCATCTATATCGATGGTGTACTTTTCGGGCGCATAGTTAAGCCAACTCTTCAATCCCTGTCGAATATAACTCACAAGACCTCGCTTGCCACTCTTGGCAAATCGCTCGCTTACCACCGCATCGAAGCCCACACCGCAGACCGAGAAGAATAGACGATCGTTGACCTCTGCGGCATCCATTTGTTTGCACTCGCCCTCTTCGATAGTTTGGAAGGCCCTTTCGATATTGTGCGATAATCCCAAGTGTCGTGCCAATCCGTCGCCACTGCCACAGGGTATGATGCCGAGAATTTTATCCGTGCCGACGATACCTCGTGCCACCTCGTTGACCGTGCCATCGCCACCTACTGCCACCACAACATCTTCGGTGGCTTCGCGAGCAAGCAGCTCGGCGTGCCCTGCATACTCGGTAAAGGCAATTTTACACCCCTTTGCTTCGAGCATCCGAGCAATCCTCTGCTTCTTACCCTTGCCTGATATCGGGTTAATGATGTAGAGCGTTCTCATTGGAAGGAGCTTTTCGATTTGTTTCGGAACAACCTCTTTTTCTGCGATACTTACTCAGGCTGATAGCCCGTATCTTCGAGTAGGGTAGTGCTGTTGGCTGCGGCTACTGCGAGTTGATCGCAACGGTTGTTCTCCACCGTCTCGGCGTGTCCCTTCACCCACACAAAGCGCACACGATGCTTGCGATAGATGCGCAAGAAACGAATCCAGAGGTCGGGGTTCTTCTTGCCCGAGAAGAACTTCTTCTCCCAACCGAATACCCATCCCTTCGACACTGCGTCGACCACATACTTCGAGTCGGAGTAGATGGTAACCTCCGAGCCCTCGATCTTCAACGCTTCGAGTGCCACGCATACCGCCATCAGCTCCATACGGTTGTTGGTCGTAAGGCGGTAGCCCTCCGAGAGCTCCTTGCGGAACGGACCGCTCAGAAGCACTACGCCATAACCTCCGGGGCCCGGATTGCCGAGTGCCGATCCATCGGTGTATATCGTAATTACGGGTGCAGTAGCCATCTATCCAAGTACAATTTTTTCGAGTTCTGCAAAGTGGTCAATGATGTACTTTGCCCCCTTCTCTCGCAACATCTCAGGTGTGTGGCTGCCGAACGATACGCCGCAAAGGTCGCAACCGGCCTCTCGTCCCATATCCATATCGAGTGTAGCATCACCTACAACCAACGCCTCCTCGCCCTCGACATTGCAACGACGCAACACCTCCAGTGCAATATCCGGAGCGGGTTTGACATTTACTACATCCTCGACCGACACTATATCGTCGATATATTGTGCGATGTTGAGGTTGGTGGTCAAGCGGCGCAGTACGGGTTGTACATTATTCGAGGTGATGACAATCTTTACGCCAGCCTTGTGCAAGCGGTCGAGAGTCTCGGTTACGCCATCGAATAGCTCGATAAGCACCTCTGCCTCCTCCTTATATATATGGTTGTACTCTGCAATCATCTGCTCGATGGTGTCGTCGTCAATCGAGTCATCGCCCGAGAAACAACGAAAAGCAAATGGCAGTGCGAGTGCAAAATTCTTATATACGACATCTTTGTCGACCTCGTAGCCGTGCAGTCCGAGCATACGCTTGGCTGCGTGGTATATGGCAGGCACAGTGCAAGCTGTCGTGCCATCGAAGTCGAGCATTACAACTTTGTATCTAGTCATCTTTTTGGGATATATTTACTAATTGTTCACGATAGGCATCCAAGATGCGTGACTTGGAGATGAAGCCTCGGTAGTGGTTCTCCTTGTCCACCACAGGCAACATCCAGGTGCGGTTGGCCTCGAAACGAGGCAATACCTCCTGCATCATCTCGTGCTCGAGAATCTTGTCGGGTGGCTGAATCATATATCGTGTGATGGAGTTTCCACGCTTCGATGACTTGAACATATCTTCGCGCAAATCGTCGAGCTGAACGATGCCGAGCAGGCGTCCGAAGTTGTCGATAACGGGGAATATGTTGCGCCTCGATGTTGCGATGATATCCATCACATCACCCAAGGTAAAGTGCTCCTTGATACGCACAAAGTCGGTCTCCATCAACTCGTCGAGGTTGAGGAACACCAGCACCGACTTATCCTTGTCGTGGGTGAGCAGCTCACCGCGTCGGCGGAGTGACTTGGTGTAGATGGAGTCGGGATCGAGGTAGCGACCCACAGCGAAGGCTATACACGAGACAATCATCAGCGGGATGAACAGTCCGTAGCCGTTCGACAACTCTGCAATAAGGAAGATGGCGGTCAGCGGTGCCTTCATCACACCCGACATTACGCCCGCCATACCTACCAGCGTGAATGTGGCAATCGATACATCCCATCCAATCATATTGCAGATGAGGGCAACGGCTGCACCCGAAAATGCTCCTACAAATAGCGAAGGGGCAAATGTTCCACCCACACCTCCTGCGGCATTTGTGGTCGCCATAGCTATCACCTTGAAGAATATAATGGCGATGATGTAGATGAGTACCACCCAATCAATCTCGCGGAATTGGTAGAAGAGTGAGTTCTCGAAGATGGTGAATTTGTCGCCTCGCATCAGCGAAGTGAATGCCTCGTAACCCTCGCCATAGAGCGGTGGAAATACGAAGATGAGAATACCCAGAGTAACACCCGCAATAGCCCATCGGTAGTATTGGTTCTTGATGGAGCTGACAAGCTTTCCCACCTTGGCATTGGCGGTGGTGAAGTAGTAGGATATGCCTCCGCAGAGCGCACCCAATATTATAAATAGTGGTATGTGCTTAATCTGGAAGATGTCCGACTCGGTGAGTGTCACTGCAATGATAGGGTCGAAACCACGCAGTACAAGAGCAATCGTGGTGGCGGTAACTGACGATACGAGCAACGGAATAACCGATGCCGAAGTGATGTCGAGCATCAGAATCTCCAACACAAAGACCACGCCCGTGATAGGAGCTTTGAATATGGCTGCGACAGCCGCACCCGCACCACAACACAGCAACAGCGTGATATTCTTGTAGTTGAGCTTTGCCAACTTTGCCACATTCGAGCCGAGTGCAGCACCCGTCAGCACGATAGGTGCCTCGGGACCCACCGAACCTCCGAATCCGATGGTCACTGCGCCTCCTACCATCGAGGTCCAGCAGTTGTGACCTGCAATTTGCGAGCCTCGGCGCGACATTGCGTAGAGCACGCGAGTCACACCTTCGGAGATATTGTCCCTGACGATGTATCGCACGAACAGAGTTGCCAGTACGATACCTATTACGGGGTAGAGAAGGTATAAAAAGTGGTATGTATCTACATCGAACCAATTTACCAAGCCGCTCTTGATAAGGTGCAGCAGCAACTCAAAGAGGTAGGTTGCCACACCGGCCAGAGCACCCACCACAATGGCGAGAATGAGCAACATCTGTCGCTCGGTCAGCCTCTTGGTGATCTCAAGAAACCAACGATAGATCTTCTCTCGGTTGGCCGGCTTTATGTAATTGGATCTTTCTATCATTGCATTTTAGAAAACAATTAAAAATTAAGAATTAAGAATTAAAAATTAAAAATTATATTTCAGTGTGCAATAACTCTTTTCTAAATTCTAATTGCTGTTACTCTTCTGGTGAATTTTTGCTGGTGATCAAAATCTTTGCGATGATATTTGATATGTCTTGATTTTCTGTAAATATGCTTTTGAACTCTGCGTCGGTAATGTAATCTGCTTTGTGGAGTAGTCGCAACCAATACTCAGTTTCGTATGACTCTTTGAGGGCAATATTTATCTTTGCAATGAAATCTTTTCGAGATTGAGCTCGAGTCGCCTCGCAGATATTAGCACCTATGCTTGTGCCACTTCGTAATATTTGTTTTGATAGGTTACCTTCGCGATGAACTTTGAGCATATGTTTGTATAGATTAACTATACGAACAGCAAAGTCAAAACTCTTATTTTCTATTAGATTTTCGCCTTTCATCGCACTATTGCAGAGCTGCTGCGTAAAAAAAGTAATTTTTAATTCTTAATTTTTAATTTTTAATTTGTGCTTGCGGAACGATAACGCTCGGCCTGTTCGGCAATGAGTTCCTTGTCGGCAAAGTAGTTGATTTTCATCGCCTCGCGGACATCGTTGAGGGTGGCTGCAGCGGTAGCACGAGCCTCGGCAGTTCCCTTCTCGAGAATGGCGTAGACCTCCTCAATCTTCTGCTCCCACTCCTTGCGGCGTGCGCGGATAGGCTCCAACATCTCCTCCAATACGGCAATCAAGAGCTTCTTGCACTTGACATCGCCCAAACCGCCACGACGGTAGTGCTCCTTCATCTCGTCTAGATTCTTGTAGTCAGGCAAGTACTTCTCGAAGTGTTCGTCACGACAGAAGGCGTCGAGGTAGATGAATACGCAGTTGCCCTCCACCTTGCCCGGATCCTCGATGCGGAGGTGATCAGGGTCGGTGTACATCGACATTACCTTCTGCTTAACCTCCTTTGCGGTGTCGGAGAGGTAGATGCAGTTGCCGAGCGACTTCGACATCTTTGCCTTGCCATCAGTTCCCGGAAGGCGCATACAAACACAATTCTCCGGAAGAAGAATCTCCGGCTCAACCAAGGTCTCGCCGTATGTCGAGTTGAACTTGTGCACAATCTCGCGAGCCTGCTCAATCATAGGCTCCTGGTCGGCACCTGCGGGTACAGTGGTAGCCTTGAATGCGGTGATGTCCGAAGCTTGCGAGATAGGGTAGGTGAAGAAACCTACAGGGATACCCTGACGCTGTGTGGTGTCACCCTCGGCGGTGTTCTCCGAGAAGCCACGCAACTGAATCTCTGCCTTTACAGTAGGGTTGCGCTGCAAACGCTGCACCGTAACGAGGTTCATATAGTAGAATGCCAACTCGCACAACTCTGCCACCTGCGACTGGATGAAGATGGTCGACTTCTCGGGGTCGAGACCGCACGAAAGGTAGTCCAATGCCACCTCGATAATGTTCTGACGCACCTTCTCTGGATTGTCGAAGTTGTCGGTCAAGGCCTGTGCATCGGCAATCATAATAAAGATGCGCTCGAACTCGCCCGAGTTCTGCAACTCGACACGACGACGCAACGAGCCTACAAAGTGCCCCAAGTGTAAACGACCTGTCGGTCTATCTCCTGTAAGAATAATCTTTCCCATTATTTAATTTTGTAAAAATTAAGCGTGCAAATATAGTAAAAAAGTTTGAATCTCGCTACTTGTACTCGGCTATGGTAGTACGCAAGGCATCGACAATCGATTTCTTGACATAGGAGCGACGGGTTACGAGTGCGATTTTGCGAGAGGATGCACCCTTGAAGAGTGTCTTGACCTGACGCTTGCGCTCTTCGGGTACAAAGTCGAGAGCCATCTTCGGAATGATGGTTATGAGCGAGGTGTTGTCGACAATACGCATCAGCGTGTCGAGTGAGCCCGACTCGAAGGTGTAGTTCGGCGAGTCGGAACGATACAGCTGACATAACTCCACCACCTGATCGCGCATACAGTTGCCGGGCGAGAGGAGAATCAAATCGGAACTCTTGATATCCTCGATGCGGACATTCGACTTGTTGTACAACGAGTTGCGAGGCGAGACATAGGCGTAGAACTTGTCGTCGAACAATTCGTGCTCGATAAATCCCTCGCCGCAGGTTCCACCCGCCACCAGAGCCACATCGATGTGGTCGCGGTTGAGAGCCTCGATGATGTCGGCGGTCTTCATCTCGCGTACCTCGACCTTCACATTGGGGTATCGCTGCACGAACTCGGGTACGAACTTGTGCAGAAGGTACGGCGCAATGGTCGGAATTACGCCCAGGCGAATCTCGCCCGAGACCTCGCCCTTGAGCTGATGCACAACCTCCTTGATGGAGTGGAACTCGCGCAATGTCTCGCGCACCTGCGCCAGCACCGCCTCACCCGCCTCGGTGGGCACTACGGGCTTCTTCGAGCGGTCGAGCAACATCACTCCCAACTCCTCCTCCAGAGCCTTGATCTGCATACTCAACGAGGGCTGTGTCACGAAACAGTGCTCCGATGCGATGGAGAAACTACCGAAGTTTGCCACCGCCAACAGATACTCCAATTGAATTATTGTCATAGGTTTCTGATTATTATTCTTGGCAAAGATATAAAATATATTTATGACGAGCAACTTTCTGCCTCGTTAATTTAGACCTAATTTAGGCGAAAGTTAGAGCCTCCTCTCTGCTCCATCTCGGCCTTGGCGACCATCTCGCTCTGGAGTTGTACCATACGAAGCATATCGCCCATATCGTCGAGTCCGCGCAGCGATGTGCCGATAGGCATTCGGCACTGCAACTCCAACTCGGCAAGACGCTCGCGGATTGCCTCAATGCCCTCGGGCAGAGCCACATATACGCAGTCTACCTCGGTGTATTCGGCAAAGAAGAGTGTGGCAAGCGGAGCCTTTGCAGCCGATGGGATGTGCTTAATCTCGATATTCTCGCGCGAGATGCCGCACATTGCAAATCCCTGCACCGCCTCGAACTCGCACTTTGCGCCTTCGAGGGTAATCACTCCTACTTTAATGTCGGAAATCTTTATCATAGTTGACCGTTTATAATTAAGGGCAGCCCGATAAGACTGCCCCTAAAGTTTTATTCTAAAAAGGATTAACGGAGCTGCTTCTCTGCCTCACGCGACTCGGTCGAGTTAGGGTAGTTAGCGATGATAGCCTTGTAGCAATCCTGTGCCTTCTCGAGCTCACCGGCTGCGGCCAAAGCGCGTGCCTCCTTAACGAGGTAGTATGGAGCGGTGTAGCTGTTCTCCGAAGCCTTGACAGCCTTTGCGAAGAGTGCAGCAGCCTCTGCGTAGTTACCCAACTCTACTGCAACATCACCCTGCAAACCGAGGTTCTGTGCGATGATAACCTGTTCAGGGAGCGATGCGCGGCAAGGAGCGTCGAACTTTGCGAGATACTTTGCGGCGTTCTCCAAGTCACCAAGACGGAGGTAGCAGATACCTGCGTAGTGGCAAGCGATGTTGCCTGCGTCGGTCGAACCGTACTGCTCGATTACATCGAGGAAGCCTGCGCCAGTCTCGTCGCCATTCAGAGCGAGAGCGTAGTCAGGAGTCTCGCCTGCGAAGCGGTCCTGTGCAGCGATGATAAGCTCGCTTGCAGCCTCCTGATTCTTGTCGATAGCGAAGTACTTGTAGAACCAACCGCCCGCTACAACTGCTACGAGAACTACCAGAGCGATGATAACTGCCTTGCCATTCTCCTCAAAAAACTTCTCGGTCTTGCTGACAACCTCTGCAACAACAACCTCTTCCTGATTTACATTTTTCTGTGCCATAATTCTATACGTTTTTAACTTATTTTATCACTCAAATTTCGGCATACACCGATTCTAATCGACAAAAATACAATTTTTTGTAGAATAAACCATAATTTTTTCAATTTTTTTTGCGCCCACCTCTTTTATTCGACCAAATAGCCACTTATGCGTGGTTATTTTTGTGGGGAAATTGATGACGATTTGCGAAATTTTACTACCTTTGCACAGATATTAGATTGCCTAATTGTTGTCGCAAATCGATTGATCAAAAAAATACTAAAAACTATGAGAAAAATCTTTACACTTCTTGCGTTGGCAACCCTTGTAACAGGTTGCTCGGTAACATCGCCATCGATGGCAAAACTCACTAACACCGCAACTCACACCAAGGTGTGTGCAGTGCAGCCTACAGTTGCAGTATTTGCTGATTTGCAGGTCTCTCCAACCAAGATATCCTACTTCTTCCTGCCGAGTCAGACTGTACAGAACGGTGGTTTCGACAATATTGTCAACACCGCAGTGCGCGAGGCTCTCATCGCCAATGGTAATGCCGACGTGTTGGTTGGTCTCGAGCAGCAGGTCAAGTACGATGCCAACGGTGCAGTAGAGTCTATCACCGTAAGCGGTTATCCTGCAAAGTATGTCAACTTCCGCAGTCCGGGTGACGACTACTTGCGTGAGGTGGCTAAGGGTGCACAGCCGGCATCCAACGCAGCGGCAACACCGCAGACTGGAGGTATGTTCGGAGCTTTGAAACTCAAGAAATAGATTCGAAAAAAAATAGATGAAACGACTTCTGTTCATTGCATTATGTTGTCTGCTGCCACTGATGGGAGCAGCGCAAGCCATTCGACCTGTGCGAGGTGTGGTATTCGATGGTAGCGGAGTGCCTATGGCGGGTGCTACGCTCACCGCCATAGGCTCTACCGCAAGCCAGGTCTCGGGTACAGATGGTACTTTCGAGATGATGGTTTCGCCCTACACTAAGTTTGTGGAGGCGAGCAAGGAGGGCTATATCACAGCGCAAGCCGAGGTGGATGGCTCGTACCTTGTATTCAAACTTCAAGTAGATAAGAAGTACGCCGAGAATAAGGCAAAGGCCGAGGAGGAGGCACGCAAAGCAGCCGAGGCGGAGAATGCTCGTTTAGCGGCGGAGGCCGAGGCTGCTCGTTTGGCAGCCGAAAAGGCGGAGCAAGAGCGCAAGGCTGCCGAGGAGCGCAAACGCATCGAGGAGGAGAAGCGCATCGCTGCCGAGAAGGTGGCAGCGGAGAAGGCAGAGCGTGACCGTTTGGCAGCCGAGGCAAAGGCAAAGGCCGATGAGGAGAAACGCATCGCAGCCGAGAAAGCAGCAGCCGAGAAAGCAGAGGCGGCAAAGTGTGCAGCCGAGGAGAAGGCTCGCATTGCCGAGGAGAAGCGCATAGCAGCCGAAAAAGCGGCAGCCGAGAAGGCGGAGAAAGCCCGTCTGGCAGCCGAAGAGAAGAAGCGCATCGAAGAGGAGAAGCGCATTGCAGCCGAGAAGGCGGCTGCCGAAAAGGCAGAGCGCCAGCGTATTGCTGCCGAAGAGAAGAGCAAGCAATCCGCCGTAAAGGCAAGCAAAGAGGATGACGGCTCTCGTTTGGCTAAACAAGAAGAGGCAAAGGCTAAGGTTTGGCAAGAGGCCGAGTTGCGTGGCTACCGTTCTCAGGTTGAATTTGCATTTGCTATGGATGGAGAGTTGATGCCATACTACAATATCCACTATATAGGTGGTTACCAAATCAACAACTACTTCTATGTTGGCGCAGGCGTAGGCTTGTCGATATATGGCGCAGAGGATGTAAATTACAACTCCAAATACAACAGTAAGGGCGTAGGCAAGGAGCAGCTCAAATTAGAGACTCTCAACTATCCTGTTTTCGCATACTTCCGTGCAAACTTTATCGACAATCGTTGCGCCCCATTCTTTGCATTGAGTGCAGGTTACAGATTTGGCACAAGCAGGTACTTCAGGATGCCTTGGGGTAGAGAGGCGGATATGAACTACAAGACCAGCGGAATGTTCGTAAATCCACAATTTGGTTTGAATCTCCGAATGACCAAGAAGATGGATATCTATTTTGCGGTTGGTTACAATCTCGCACAGATGCCGGCGGCAATCTATAGCCCGGCGGTTGTTACAAAGCAGGGAGAGGAGAGCCGATATCCGAGAGTCTCTTTGGGTAGCAAATTCTGTCACGGATTCGATCTTCGACTTGGTTTTACCTTCTAATACTGATACCTATGAAGAGATTACATATCTTATATATATTTATAGTACTGCTCTCGTTCGCATCGTGTAGCGAGTCGCCAAGCTATTCGGTCGAGGGTGACGATCGCACTCTGAGCGTCTCGCCTGCGACCATCAATGCCTCCGCCTCCGACAACTCCTACGAGCTATCGATCGACACCCAATACCCTTACGTGGTGACAACGGATGTCGATTGGATGTCGTGGAATGGCGGTATGCGTCATATTGTTGTCGATGATAACCCCTCGTTCAAGGAGCGAACAGGTTATGTGACTGTAACAGTCCGAGATTACGAGTTCGATGTGGAGTATAGCAAAAAGGTGAAGGTTGTCCAAGCGGGACAAGGGGCATATTTCAGAGTGACCTCAAGTAGCTTTGTTGAGGATTATTATATGCAATTCACAAAGAATGGAGGAACGCAGAGTATCGTCATCGACACCAATCTGCCGTGGGAATCAGATCTCCTTTGTATCTCAGGCGAAGATGGTAGTACTACTTCCGATGATTGGATATCGATAAGCCCGAGAAGCGGATCGGTGCAAAATCCGGCAGAGCCATATTCGGGTTCGGTGATGATCAAGGTGTCACGGAATGAAACAGCCTTTACACGAAGTGCTATACTGACTATTTGGGGTATAGAGAACGGCCAGCAGTTTTGGGGTAATCCCCACACCGTTGTTGTTACAATATACCAAGACGCGGATTGGAACTGATAATACCCAGGCAAAAAGATGTATCTTTCACGACTTTCGATACTCAACTTTAAGAACCTCACACAGGAGGATCTTGCGCTCGACAAGGGCTTCAACTGCTTTGTCGGCGACAATGGCACCTGCAAGACCAATATCATCGATGCGGTCTACTTCCTCTCGATGTGCAAGTCATCGTTGGCGATGACCGATTCGCAGTGCGTGCGTCACGGTGAGAAGTTCTTTGTGCTGGAGGGCGACTACCGCACCGATGGCGACCGCCACGAGCGAGTTGTCTGCTCCTATCAGCGTGGAGCATCGAAGGTGGTTAAGCGCAACGATAAGGTCTACGAGCGATTGGCCGACCACATCGGCTTGGTACCTGTGGTGATTGTCTCGCCTGCCGATTCGTCGCTCATCAGTGACTCGGCCGAGGAGCGTCGTCGCTTTGTCAATGGCTTCATCTCGCAGCTGGACAAAACCTACCTCGATGCGGTGATGCGATACAATACTGCGCTTGCCAACCGTAACAGCTATCTCAAGATAGGCTCTGATGAGGAGATGTTACGCATATATGATGCACAGATGGCACCACTTGCCGAGAAGATTCATCAGGCGAGAGTCGAGATAACCGAGTTGCTCTATCCGTTGGTGTGCGAGTACTATCGCGCTCTTTCGGACGACCACGAGCAGGTGGAGTTGCTCTACCGCTCGGAGCTGAACGACAATAGGCTCGAGGAGCTTTTGTTGGCATCGCGTGAGCGAGATAGGGTGATGGGCTACACCAATTGCGGTGTTCAGCGCGACGATTTGCGATTCTCGATAGGTGGCTATCCGTTGCGTAAATATGGCTCGCAAGGTCAGCAGAAGTCATTCCTTATTGCGCTCAAGTTGGCGCAGTACCGAATCATAGCGCAGGCGTGTGGCGAGAAGCCTATATTGCTGCTCGACGATCTGTTCGACAAGCTCGACGAGAGTCGTGTGGCACGCCTTGTGGAGTTGGTCAAGGGTGATGAGTTCGGTCAGGTCATCATCACCGACTGCAATGGCGAGCGTATGGGCAACATCCTCCGCGAGGCGGATTGCAGTTACAAGTTGTTTAATGTCACCTACGGAGAGGTTGTAAAGTAGAGTAGTATGCGTCGCAAGAGTGCACAACCCATAGGCGAGTTGCTCGACTCGTTGTTCAAGTCGCCCAATGTGGCACGCAAGATAGCCGAAGGCTCGTTGCCCCACGTGTGGCGTGAGGTTACGGGTGAGTCGGTCGCTGCCGCAACCCGTCAGGTGCGATTTGTGCGTGGCACGCTCTATGTACACGTCACCTCGAGTATCATCCGCAGCGAGCTGATGATGCAGCGTGAGGCGCTCGTTCGCTCCATCAACAAACAGCTTGGTGTCGATCTGGTGCAGAGCGTGGTGGTGCAATAGATATAATAGTATAAGTAGAACGGAATATGCTCTTCAGAGATATCATATACGGACCTATCAAGTCGCGACGCCTGGGCATCTCGCTTGGCGTGAACTTGTTGCCACTCGAGTCGAAGTTGTGCAACTTCGATTGCATCTACTGTGAGTGTGGCTGGAACAGGGATAACCGCAGCGAGAAACCTCGCTTCAATGCGCGTGAGGATGTCCGCGAGGCACTCCGTGCCACATTGTCGAGGATGCAGGCCGAGGGACAACTACCCGATGTGATTACCTTTGCGGGCAATGGAGAGCCGACAATGCACCCCGACTTCGAGTCCATCATCGAGGATACGATAGCTCTGCGAGACGAGTTTGCGGCTACGGCCAAGGTTTCGGTGTTGAGCAACGCCACACAACTCCACCGCGAGGGTGTTGTGCGTGCCCTCCATCGTGTGGATAATGCAATTCTCAAACTCGACTCTGCGATAGATGCCACCGCCCACCTTATCAACTCCCCACAGGGTGACTATTCGGTGGCGAAGGTGGTCGAGCATCTCGAACGATTTGGCAACGATTTTGTGTTGCAGACAATGTTCTTGCGTGGTGAGTACAATGGCGAGCATATCGACAACACCACCGAGCGCGAGTTTTTCGCTTGGGCAGCAGTGGTCGAGCATCTCCGACCGCGTAGCGTGATGGTCTACTCGATAGATCGAGCCACCCCTTGCCAAACCCTCGAGAAGGTTTCGCGCGAGGAGCTCGACAAGATTGCCGACAAGGTGCGAGCCCTCGGCATAGAGTGCTCAGCGGTCTAACTCGGACGCATATTGAACAAAAAATGAATTTACGAAATGCAAAATATAGAAACCTATCTCTTGATTCCCTTTGCGGTGATGTTGCTCTCGATAGCGATATTGCCGCTCATAGTGCCCCGCTTCTGGGGTAGCAATGTCAATAAATTAATATTGGTATTGCTCATCTCGGTACCCACTGCGATGCTGCTTACCCGTGCAGGTCTGGGCGAGAATCTGCGCCACCAGATGCTCTACGACTATATCCCCTTCATCGCGCTTTTGGCCTCGCTCTATGTGGTGACGGGTGGTATCCGTATCCACTACGAGACTATCCCTACGCCGATGGTCAACACTGCCATTATGTTTATAGGCTATGGTCTCGCCTCGGTGGTTGGTACTACGGGTGCGGCAATGTTGCTTATCCGCCCTCTGCTTGAGATCAATCGTAAGCGCAAGTATAAGATACATACGCTGTTGTTCTTTATCGCAATTGTGGCAAACTGCGGTGGTGTGCTCACTCCGCTGGGCGACCCTCCATTGTTCCTGCTCTATCTGCGTGGTGCTGAGTTTTCGTGGTTCCAGACACTCTTTCCGCAGTGGGCTCTTCTGGGCTCGATGTTGATGGTCATCTATCTCTTGCTCGACACATTCTATTGGAGAGTCAAGAAGGAGCGTGCGCTATTTGTCGACCATCCTCACCGCAACGAGGAGTCTATCCATATCGCAGTTTCGGGTGTGGTCAATGTATTCCTCTTGTCGGGTATCTTGCTCTCGGTGGCATTCCTCAATCCTGCCAAAGTTCCCGCTATGGGCGAGCACGATGCGGCGTGGTATATGCGCTTCTTGCGCGAGATAGTGCTGGCGGTGATACTTCTGCTCTCGTTGCTCCTTACACGCCCGGGCGTGCGTCGCCGCAACCACTTCTCGTGGGAGCCAATCTCGGAGGTTGCGATACTTTTCGTCGGCATCTTCGTCACTATGACACCTGCATTGCTCTACCTCAATGCCAATGCCGCCTCGCTCGGTATCGACCAGCCTTGGCAGTTCTTCCTCGCCTCGGGAGCACTCAGTTCGTTCCTCGATAATGCCCCTACAGCGGTGGCTTTCCATACCGTAGCTGCAGGTCTGCCAATCGCCGAAGGTGCAACTTTGATGGCGGGCATACCTGTCAAGATGCTTATGGCTATCTCCCTCGGCTCGGTGTGGTTTGGCGCAATGACCTACATCGGCAATGGACCAAACTTTATGGTCAAGGCGGTTGCCGAGAACGATGGTGTCCGTATGCCATCATTCTTCGGTTACATCTTCAAGATTTCGTTGATTGTGTTGCTGCCGTTGTATCTGTTGATGGCATACATATTCTTTTAGCGAGATAGCGAGAGTGTATAACAAGGCTCTTTCGTCGTTACGCTCACCCTCGAAATCCTCACATACGCATAGTATGCTGCGGTTTCTCGGATTTCGCAAGCCTTGAAATAGCTCTTGTTATACACTCTCTTTGTGTGGCTTGAACAAGGCTCTTTGGCCATTAGCCATTGGCTAAATTAAAAATTAAGAACCGACGCTGCGGAGCGAGAGTAGAGGCTGCTTGCAGACTATGCCGAGCCGCGAGGAGGAAAAGCCTGCGTAGCAGGGTTAATTAAAAATTAAAAATTTAAGGGCTATTAAAGGCTATTAAAGGTAGTTAAGGGTTGTTAGAGGCAGTTAGAGATACAATAGTTACTCTCTACTCTCTACTCTCTACTCTCT
>JAFVOR010000078.1 GCA_017505725.1 Alistipes sp. | reverse complement strand
GGACGACGACCGAGCCAACGCTTACGACCCGCCTTACCCGACGACTCGAGGTTGTGGTCAACATTCGACACGACACCTACCGTTGCACGGCAAGTTACGAGTACCATACGAGTCTCTCCTGATGGCAACTTCACGATTGCATACTTGCCCTCGCGTGCCAAAAGTTGAGCATACGAACCTGCCGAGCGTGCCATCTGTGCACCCTGGCCAGGATAGAGTTCAATATTGTGTACGAGTGTTCCGAGTGGAATCTCCGACAATGGGAGTGTGTTACCCAACTCTGGTGCTACACCCGAACCGCTTATTACTGTCTGACCAACTTGCAGACCGTTTGGAGCAAGAATATAGCTCTTCTCACCGTCAGCATATACTACCAAGGCAATACGTGCTGTACGATTTGGGTCATACTCGATTGTCTTTACAGTTGCAGCGATACCATCCTTAGCACGCTTGAAGTCTACGAGACGATACATCTGCTTGTGACCACCACCAATGTAGCGTACGGTCATCTTACCAGAATTGTTACGACCGCCAGTGCTCTTCTTTGGCTCGAGCAACGACTTCTCTGGCTTCGATGTTGTTACCTCATCGAATGTGCCAATAATCTTATGTCTTGTACCGGGAGTTACCGGCTTAAACTTTCTTACTGCCATCTCTTTTTAGATATTACTGTAAAAATCAATCTTATCACCCTCTTTCAAGGTTACAATAGCCTTCTTGTAGTTGTTAGCACGACCCTCCAAGAGACCTGCCTTGGTGTAACGGCTCTTCTGCTTACCCATATAGTTGATGGTGTTCACATCAGTTACAACTACATTGTACATCTGCTCTACGGCGTTGCGAATCTGCAATTTGTTAGCACGAACATCAACGATGAAACCGTAGCGATTCAATTTCTCGCCCTGAATCGTCATTTTCTCGGTCAAAACCGGCTTAATAATTACATTCATTTTCTTTTCGTTTTTTAAGCTAACATTACATTCAATACATTCTCTGCACCCTCAACCATTACCAATGCCGATGCGTTCATCACCTCGTAGGTGTTCAACGACGACGCAAGAATGGTCTTTACATAAGGGAGGTTACGGCAAGAGAGCTGGAGGTTAACGTTTGTGTCCGGCAAAACGATCAACACCTTCTTGTCCGATACCTTCAAAGCCGAAGCCAAAGCAACTACGCTCTTTGTCTTTGGAGCCTCGAGTGCGAGGTTCTCAACTACGGTGATAGCGTTAGCCTGAGCCTTGTAAGTGAGTGCGCTACGACGAGCCAAACGCTTCAACTTCTTGTTGAGCTTAAAGCTGTAGTCGCGTGGAACCGGGCCGAAAATACGACCACCACCTGGGAACAATGGCGACTTGATGCTACCGCAACGAGCACCACCTGTACCCTTCTGTCTCTTTAACTTGCGAGTCGAACCTGCAACCTCGTTGCGCTGCTTCGACTTGTGAGTACCCTGACGCTGATCAGCCAAATACTGCTTCACATCGAGGTAGATAGCGTGGTCATTAGCCTCCACGCCGAAAACTGCGTCTGAAAGGACTACCTTACGACCTGTCTCCT
>JAFVOR010000077.1 GCA_017505725.1 Alistipes sp. | reverse complement strand
CCTCTACCAGACTATGGATTGCAAGCTGCAGCTCGGTGGCGCCGATCAGTGGGGCAACATCACCACAGGTACCGAGCTTATCCGTCGTAAGCTTGGCTCGGAGGCGGAGGCTTTCGCTATCACCTGCCCACTCATCACCAAGGCTGATGGCACAAAGTTTGGTAAGACCGAGAGTGGTAATGTATGGCTCGATGCCCGCTACACCTCGCCTTACAAGTTCTATCAGTTCTGGCTCAATGTGAGCGACGATGACGCAAAGCGTTACATCAAGATATTCACCCTGCTCGATCGTGCTACTGTCGAGGGATTGATTGCCGAGCACGACGAGGCTCCGCACTTGCGCCTCTTGCAGAAGCGTCTGGCAGAGGAGGTCACAACAATGATTCACTCTCGTGAGGAGTACGAGAAGGCTGTCGAGGCTTCGCAGATTCTCTTCGGTCAGTCTACATCGGAGGCGTTGCATCGTCTCGATGAGCAGACCTTGTTGCAGGTCTTCGATGGTGTGCCACAGTTCAAGGTGTCGAAGGAGGATTTGGGATGCTCGTTCATCGACCTCTGTGCCGAGAAGTGTGCCATCTTCCCATCGAAGGGCGAGTGCCGCAAGATGATTCAGGGCGGTGGTGTATCGCTCAACAAGGAGAAGGTTGCCGATATCCAGCGCGTGGTTACTGCCGAGGATTTGATTGCCGAGAAGTATATCCTTGTGCAGCGTGGCAAGAAGAACTACTACCTCGTAATTGTTGAGTAGGTGAGTGCTAATTTGTATACAATAGAGTTGGAAGGCTTGGAGTTTCGAGCCTTCCACGGTTGTTACGAACTCGAGCGTCAGACGGGTAGCCACTTCGAGGTGTCGTTGCGAATCACAACCGAACTGGGAACGGTTGCCGAGGAGGACGATGTAACCAAGGCGGTGAACTACCTTACGGTCTATGAGGTGGTGCGCGAGCAGATGCGTCGCACACAACATACCATCGAGCGTGTAGCACAGAATATTATAGATGCCTTGCGTAGCCGCTTTCCGCAGATTTGCGACCTGGAGTGTCGAGTGACAAAACTCGCACCACCACTCGGAGGTAAAGTTGCGAAAGTGAGCGTAACGCTGAGAATGCAGAATTCAGAATGCAGAATTCAGAATTGATTTGCATTAACCCTGCTTCGCAGGCTTTTCCTCCTTCTTGCAAGGCATAGTGTGCAAGCACCCTCTGCTCTTGCTTCGTGCGTCGGTTCTGCATTTTGCATTGTTGAAATTTTTGCATTTTGCATTTTGTATTTTGCATTGTTGAAAATTTTGCATTTTGCATTCTGCATTTTGCATTTTTTGATGGGTTGTTAGGTTTAGATGAGAGAGAATACAAACGAATCATTTGGTAGTAAGATAGGCGCAGTCCTGGTGGCTGCGGGTAGTGCCATAGGCTTGGGTAGTATATGGCGATTCCCCTATATCGCAGGCGAGAATGGCGGTGGAGCATTCGTTTTGCTCTACCTTATCTGCGTGCTTATACTCGGCATTCCCGTGATGTTGTCGGAGTTTGCCATCGGCACGCACACTCGCAAAGGCCCTGTCAAGGCGTATGAGCAGTTGTCGAAGCGTTGGAAACCGCTGGGCTACAACAGCATCATAGTCTCGACGCTCATCTCGGGCTTCTACTATATCGTGGCGGGATGGTCACTCTACTACTTTGTGGCATCGGTCGATGGTACGCTCTACTCGGGTGTCGACTTCCACACCTTGTTTGTCTCCTTCTGCGATTCGTGGCAGGAGCCACTCTACACGATGCTCTTTATTCTGGTCACCTATGTTGTGGTGGCTTGTGGCGTGCGTAAGGGACTCGAGCGCACTGCCGAGTGGGTTATGCCCATACTCTTTGTGATGCTCTTAGCGATGGTGTTGCGAGCGCTATCGATGCCGGGTGCAAGGGCCGGTTTGGAGTTCTTCTTCAAACCCGACTTCTCGAAGGCCTTCACGGTGGAGAATGTGATGGCTGCCATAGGTCAGGCCTTCTTCTCGCTCTCGATAGGCCTCGGTTGTCTGATCACCTTCTCATCATACTTCAAGAAGGGGACAAGTCTTGTCACTACAGCGTGGTCATCGTCGATGCTTACATTCCTTGTGGCGATACTCTCGGGTATGATTATCTTCCCGGCGGTGTTTAGTGTCGAGGGACTCGAGCCTACGCAAGGTCCGACTCTGATATTCGAGACTCTGCCATTTGTATTCAAGGATATGGCGATGCCGCAGTTGTGGTCGGCAATATTCTTTCTGCTGATTGCCTTGGCTGCACTCACCTCGACCATTACTTTCCACGAGGTGCTGACGAGCTATTTTCAGGAGCATCACCGCCTCTCGCGCTTTGCGGCGGCTACGGTGGCGACCGCAATATCGGTTATTGCTGCGGTGTTCTGCCTCTCGTCGGGATTCTTCTTCGACCTCTTCGACAAGGCTACAGCCAATGTGCTGATGCCACTCGGAGGACTCTTCACCTGCCTCTTTGCGGGATGGGTGTTCGACAAAGATGCGTTCCGCAGTGAGATGACCAACAATGGCGAGCGTCGTGCACCACTCTTCGGGGTGCTGATTTTCCTGCTCAAGTGGGTTGCTCCGCTGATGATTGGTGCTACCTTTATATATAATTTGGTAGGAATGCTTTGAATATAAAAAAAATTCGTACCTTTGTGCGGATAAATCGAAAAACAACTTTATTCACAAATATAAAACAGAAAACAACTATGATTTCTTACAAGGAATTGGGACTTGTGAACACCAAGGAGATGTTCGCAAAGGCAGTTGAGGGTGGCTACGCTATCCCAGCATTCAACTTCAACAACATGGAGCAGTTGCAGGCTATCATTATGGCTGCGGCAGAGACCAAGTCGCCTGTAATCCTTCAGGTATCGAAGGGTGCTCGTAACTACGCTAACCAGACCCTCCTTCGCTATATGGCTGAGGGTGCTGTAGAGTACGCAAAGGAGCTCGGTTGGGCTAACCCACAGATCGTTCTTCACCTCGATCACGGTGATTCGTTCGAGACTTGCAAGTCTTGCGTAGATATGGGCTTCTCGTCGGTTATGATCGACGGTTCGCACCTTCCATACGAGGAGAATGTTGCTCTCACCAAGAAGGTTGTAGAGTATGCACACCAGTTTGACGTAACCGTTGAGGGTGCCGCCAAAAAAACAGCCCGCTTTACTCGATATGGCTCAAGCGCGCTAATTCCGGCATTTGTAATTTGCCCATTAGATACATAGTCTAATGCCGTTAAAGAAGCGATGCCTTTATTTATGGTGCCTACTGATTTGTCCAAT
>JAFVOR010000076.1 GCA_017505725.1 Alistipes sp. | reverse complement strand
TTACTATTGGCAAGCTAAATCAAATAAGAGTGGCGAACAATATGTAAACTTAGAATCAGTTTCATTAAGAAATTACTTACCATTTGTTGTAAACAAAATTGCAATTTCTAATGATCCACTCTCAATTCTCAACTCGGAATGTTACCACTCAATCTTTTCGGTGTAGGTAACGCCAAAGTTGTCTGTTACGCGGATTTCGCCCGAGCGAGCACCCTCGCTTGGCTTCACACGGAACATATAGTCCGAATTGGTCGGTTTGGCATATTTTGCCGCCGTACCCTTCAAGTGTGTGAGTCGTGTTGCGTGCATAAGCAGATAGTCAGGGTCTGCCTCTGCGAACTTCTCGAATGTTGCAACCTTTGTGCCATTCTCCCACCACTCGACATCGCTCCAGTAGCCCTGCGTGTAGTTCCAGATGTTTACCTTGACATATCCGTCGCCTGTGCGGGTAGGGGAGTATGCGCGCATCTGGTAGCTGCGGTCCTTGCCTATGGTCTTGTAGTACCAGTCGATATTCTCGCCATCGACATTCACTACCATATATCCGTTTGGCGTTCCGTCATTGTCCAACTCGAGGTTCGAGCGCAATGTACCGTTGCAACGAGCCACCGCAATTGCCGAGATGTGTCCCATATCCTCGAAGCCCTTCTTGCCGGCATAATCAAAACCGTGATTTGTGTGGTAGTGTCCCGACCACGAGTAGACACGCTTGAACTGCTTGAGCAGGTTGTTGTATCGCTCGTAGTTCACATTGTACATTCCGTAGGAGCCCTTTGGCGAGGTGCCCTTTTTCTTGTAGAGCTGCGCGTGACCACAGATGTAGATGGTGTGATCCTTCGGTACGAACTTCAAATCCTCCTCGAGCCACTTCATCTGCTCATCCTCCAGGCCTGCGCCATAACGCTTGGTGTGGTCGGCACGGTTGTAGACGATGCTGTTGACCATCACATAGTGAATCTTGCCGATGTTGAAAGAGTAGTATATTGGCGAAATGTACTCCTCGAAATAGGGTGTTCCGAGTGCGGTCTCGAGTATGTTGCTCTGGTCGTAGTCGTGGTTACCGATGATGTGGCACATAGGGTAGGAACACGATGTGCTGATATCCATATAGTCGTCGTAGCCCGCCATCCAGTTGTAGACCAGGTCACCGAGGTTGATGGCGAAGAACTCTCCCTTTGTAGTTGACTTGAACTTCTCGATATCGGGCAATACCACATCGCGGTAACGCTCACCCGAACCGTCGTGACCAAGACCACGCATCTGAGGGTCACCAATCATAATCACAGTGTACTTGTCGGTTGGCTCGGTGCGACGCTCGAGGCAGAAGTTTGCCGAGGCAGCCTGCTGGTAGCGAGGTATGCGGCGGAATATCTGCATCACGCTCTTGCGGTGAGGCAACTTGTAGTCGGCAGGAATCGAAATCTGCACAAAACGAGCCGATGCCATATCACTCTTCATCGAGTAGTAGCCATCGTTGTTTGTAGTTACGCACTGCTTACCATCCGACACCACGCAACCCACTACGGCGTTGCCCTGTGTGTCGGTCACGCGACCATAGAGAGTTGCTCCATCGGTCATTGGCTGACAAGGGGTAGCGTAGTTGTTGTCGAACCACTCGCCACGGATATCGGTTGCAATGACGCGGCCTGCAAAGTCGTTTCTACGACCCGTAGCAGCCTTCACCTCACCCTTGTTGTAGCAGTCGAGAATGGTGGCAATGGCAATAGCTGTACCCGACGATTTGCCCACGATACCACCCGTATGTATCGAGTTGTCGTGGTTCTCGTAGTTGTTACCGCCCGAAAGGCTCTCCACCTTACCATAGTTTACGCAACGACGGAGGTAGGCACTTGTCTTGCTGGTGCGTACTGTGTGGATACTACCCACAACGCCTCCGATGTATGATGCCGAGCGAGGGCTCGAGCCTGCAAAGTAGATGTGACCACGATTTACGCCATTGATAAGGTGCACCTCGCGACGAATTGTAGCCACTACGCCACCCATATTCGCAGGGCTTTCGTTCGATGTCTCAATCTTGCCGAAGTTGGTGCAGTCTGCAATAACCATCTTGCTATGAGGCATACCCACGATACCCGCAGCATTTGTGCGGTGACAACCTGTGCTCGATACTGTGCCGAAGTTGTCGCAGCAGATAACATCGAACTTGGTGTAGGCTACAACACCTGCCACCCACGAGTCGCCAATCTTGCCCTCCTCGCCGAGATTCGACTGCGACGATACTGCGCCGCGATTGATACACATCTTGGTTGTGGTCTTGAACGCCTCACCCACGATACCTCCCACGCGGTCGTAAGGCATATCGCCGGCGTAGGCCACCTTACCGTGATTCTCGCAACGAGCTATTGTGGCACAAGACACACTCTTTGGATAGGCACCACCTGCGATACCGCCCAAGCGGAGTACCTGTGTCTCGAACTTGCTCGAGATGCAAACCGATGTGATTTCGCCATAGTTGCGGCAGTTGTAGATGACATAACGATTCGAACCTACAAGACCTCCGATGTAGAGATCCTTGTCGGTGTAGTTCGACTTGTGAGCCAACGGAGCGTGGTTTTCGCAATTCTCGATCTGTCCGCTATTGATGTCGGCAATCCATCCTACGAAGTACTCACCGCTCTTGTTCTGTGCCTTCATCGAGCACGAAGCGTCGATGCGGAGGTTTAGCACCTTACCGCCCTCGAGAATCTCGTGGAAGAGACCGCTCTGCGCCTTCCAATTCTTCAAGGCGAAGCCCTGGCCATCGAATGTGCCACCGAATGACTTGATCGGCTGGAACTTCTTCACCTTCGCCATATCGATATCGGCCTCGAGACATACTACGCCCTTGTCGTTCTTGAAGGCAGAGTAGTCGCCACCCTGGTTGATGGCCGTCACGAAGGCAACCAATTGCTGTGCATCCTTGATACCACCTGCATACACCGCAATGACGGAGAGCAGGAGTATCGCAAAGATTGATAATCTCTTGATGTAGTTCATATAAGTTGAGTATTAGTTGGTTTCTTACCACGAAATGGTCCTCGAGTACTCGTTGCCAAAGCGATCCTTGACTGTTACCGTACCAGTGCCACTATCCTTCGATTCGTATGCTCGGAAGAGGGTGTGATAAAGTGTCTTAGCCTTCGGGTTTGGATCGAAGTAATCTGTGCTCTCCTTGAGTGTATAGCCATAGGTGTAGTAGTGGTTCTTCAACTCGTAGTTGGCCAACGAATAGGCATCCTTTGCTACCACTTGCGACATAGTCGCTCCGTTGTACTTTGGCTTCTCCCACTTGTTGTCCCAGTAGAAGACATCCACATAGATATATTTCGATTTCGAACCCTTGTTCTCCACGAGGTTTGCGTATGTGTCGGTGTAGGTGCCCGGAGCGTAGACCTTCATCTGGTAATCAGCCGAGAGCTTCTTGCCATCGAGCATAGCCACGCCACTCTCGTTGAATGTGTAGTCGCGATGAGCGAATGTAGGCTGCGGCTTGGTCGAGCCCGTATACTTGGCGGTCTGATACTCGGTAGGCTTGAAGTACCACTCAATCTCGTCGCCATCGACCTCTACAACGGTATATCCGCGTGGTGTACCGTTTGCCAAATACTCGTTTGTCCACAACTCTCCTGTTGAGCGTGCGAGGGTGTGCACCTCGATATTCTCGAAGCGGTGACCAGCCTCGTAGTTGTAGTTGAATGTAGTGTGGGTGTGACCTGCCCAAGCGTGCACCTTGGCATACTTTGCAAGCAGGGTAGAGTAGTCCTTACCGTGATGTGTGCCGCCACTCTGACTGCGGTCGGAGAGATCGGTCAGCATAAACATAGGCGAGTGTGCTGCCACCATAATAGTGGTCGAGCGGTCCACATAGCGGAGATCGTTCTCCATCCACTGCCAAATCTCGTCGGTTAGTCCCTGATCGTAGGCTGTGAGGTTGTTGCCCTCCTTCTTCATAATGAGATTGTCCAACACGATATAGTGCTGCTTGCCGATGTTGAACGAGTAGTAGGTTGGACCAAAGTGCTCCTCGAACTTGCGACGACCCTGCACATCGTCGGCAGCGCTCTTGTCGTTGTCGTGGTTGCCTATCACATTGAATACAGGGAATCCGAGAGTCTTCAAACCATCGTTGATATAGTTTGTGAACAGACCCATATTCTCGTGAACAATGTCGCCGAGCATCATACCATAGACCTCGCGGTCGGTGATGTTGGCGGCAGTTTCGCGCATATCGCGGTAGAGATCCTTGCAGATGTCGAGTGCGTGGTATGCGTTCTTGTCGAAATTAGCACTCGACGCACGCGGTTGAGGATCAGCACCTATAATCATCGTATAGCGATTAGGATCGCTATCGGTTATCTTCACAAGGTTGAATCGAGCAACGCAAAGATCGGCCTTGCGCTCCTCGGAGGTGATGCGGTGGAAGAAGAGGGGTACCTTGGTCTCCTCGTCAATAGGAGCAGCGTAGCCCGCAGGTGTGCTGACCATCACAAACTTTGCATTTGCGAGGTCGGTATCCATCTCGAAATAGCCATTTGCATTTGTCTTTACGCAAATCAGACCATCCGACACTACCACATCGTTGAGTGGTCCATCGCCACCATACACCGTACCTTTGACGGTTATTTTGCCGGTTGGCTTGTAGCCGCCACCGTTTGAGCCTCCGCCATCACCGCCATTGTCGGGCGTACAGGCGAGAGCGAAAAGAAGGGTTAAAATTGGGATTAAAAGTCGTTTCATCTCTTTTTCAGCTATTAGCTTTTGTGTAAAAACCCATTGTCGAGCTTCTAAAGCCCGACAATGGGTTTTATATAAATTATTCGAGGATATACGAACCTGTGATAGTTGCGTTAGCATCGCCGCAGAATGTATCTACGGTGATATTTGCAAGATTGGTTGTGAAACCAATCTGACCCTTGGCTCCGCAATCGGTAATGGTAGCACCTACTGCCGAATATGCAACAATAGCACCCAACTTTGTGCCGGCGTTTCCTGATGCAGTCACCGTGCCGTTGAACTTCGACGAGCTAATTGCAGATGTAGCGTTCATACCTCCTGCAATACCGCCACTATAAGTGTTCTTAACGCCATCGACTTTGCACGTTGCTGTACTATTGGTGATTGTCGAAGTGTGGATGTATCCTGCGATACCACCGCAACGGTTGCTTGTGTTTGCCGACGATACGGTTGTAACGTTGCTGCAATCTGCGATAGCTGCATAGCGAGCATATCCTACGATACCGCCTGTATAACCACGGTACGACTGAATAGGATAGGTTGTGCCTGTACTCTTGCAGTTTGTAATTTGAAGAGGTGCGCCCTCGGTACCGAGTGCGAATCCTGCTATACCGGCTGCACAAGTAGCACTTGTGTTGGCTACGATAACATTGTTTGCGTCGAATTGAGATGGAATGGTTGTATCCAATGCCTCGTCGTTGTAACCGTTGTTCGATACGCGGCAGTCAATGTGAGCCGTATTCTCGCAATTAGTTACCGAAGAACCTGCTCCCTTGATGATTCCAACTACACCTCCTGCTGCAAAGTTTGGCGATACACCATTCTTGGTAATTACAACCTTACCATTGTTAATGGAGTTCTCGATGTGTGCGGTTACAAGAGTCTCAACAACAACTTCTTCGCTATAGGCGTAATTTCCAACACCTCCAACAATACCTCCCATACCGAGGTTTACGTGAGTCTTGGTGACGTCGGCAAAAGATACCTGGCCATTGTTTGTTGCACCCGAAACGGTTGCAGCGTGTCGGATAAGACCTACAACGCCTCCGATAAATGCGTTGGTGTGTAGTGTAGTAGCCTTGTCTGCAACAGCTCCGCTATTCGAAACATTCGAAAGATTTGCACCGGCCTTGTTGATAACACCTACAACACCTCCCACTCCGAGGAACGAGCGATTAGTTGATGTGTCGGAGAACTCCAATGCACCACTATTTGCGACGGTGTTCTTACCATCGAGAGCTGTCAGCAACTCACCGATGCAACCACCTACACAGATGTTAGCAGTGAGGTTGCTTTCACTCCTCGATACTGCAATTGTACCAGAGTTCAATACATTCGAAACATTAGATGTTTCACACGCTCCGATAATACCTCCAATCGAGAGGTAGCGACCTCCGTAAGAACCTGCACTGCTTGTTCGAGCCGATACGACGCTTGTGTTATTGCAACCTTCGATTACAGAGTCAGTCTCTGCGTGACCAACGATACCGCCAATCGAAATAGTCTTACAAGCCGAACGACTCTGAACCTCGGCTGCGTTGTCGCAATCCTTTATGGTTGCATTTTGATCAACGAAGCCTGCGATACCTCCCATATAGAGATAGCGTGTAGCGTCGCTATTTCTCTGATATGTCAATTTTACGATAGAGTTATTCACACACTCGCTTACGGTTGCATCTTCGCTGATATATCCTACAATACCACCCCAGTAAATGGTTTTAATATAGTTTGTTGTGTGAGAACCAATAACACTCATATCCACTCCGTTGGTGCAGCCTTTGACTGTACCGGCATTGCATCCTGCGATACCTCCGATATAACCTTTCTTGTCTGCTTCTGAAGAGCCTCCTGCAAAACTAATTGTTGCTGTATAGTGTGAATTTAGAATCTCGCCATCAGCGTTCGACACGCGACCTACAAGACCACCCACATATATAGCACCGGCAACCTTGAAGTTCTCGTCGATGGTGATGTTACCGTTCATCGAGCAGTTCTCAACCTTACCTACAACAACTCGACCAGCCAAACCTGCAACATACGCATCTTTGCTCCAGGCACCGGTTGCCGTGATAGCTGCATTGTTTACGCAGTTGTACAAATCACCGCGGTGATAACCTACGAAACCTGCGGTATACTCCACTCCGTCAGCGAAGTTTGCTGTAAGCACGCACGAAGCATCAATAGTCAGATCCTTGATCAACGAACCGCTACCTGTGTAGGCGAACAGAGGGCGAGATGTTTTCCAATTCTTAATCAAGTGGTTGTTTCCTTCCAATATGCCGTGAAAGTAGTTAGTCGACTCGTCTGAAAGTACATTGCCGATTGGCTCCCACTCAGCGTTTGTTGCATCGTCGAACACGATATCCTCGGCAATGTTCACTACGAAAGGATCGATAGTACTGTACTTACCTGTGTTGTACTCCTTTGCGAATGCTACAAGCTCGGCTGCGCTCTTAATCTCCACATTTACGAGTGTGCCCGTAGGAACAAACTCTACCGATGGCATAGCCTTAATCTCGCCCTTTGCGATAGTCTGCGAAATCTCGCTCTTGACATCCATATAGTGGCCATTCTCGTCGATGATGCGGAGAGTGAAGCCCTTCTCGTAGGTGCGAGCCGGTACTACCACAAACACATCCAAATCCTGCTCCTTCGAGCTATTGGCGTTGACCTTGGTTGCAACAACCTTGTCAGCCTCGGCAACTGAAGCAGAGGTGAGGGAAAGGTTTGCGTAGTCGATAGCGAAATCGCCCGACAACTGCTCGCCATTGTTGCCACGGAACTCCAAATGGTGAATCTTGTGAGCGTCAGCACCCTCGGCTGCCGCCTGCTTGATGCGGAAGCGCAATGCGCCAGCAATGTGGTGCAATGTTGCCGCCTCGCCCTCGCCGATGTGCGAAGCCATTGGGAGTGTGTTTGTAGCGAATGTACCCACGCCTACATCCTGTGTCGCAGGGAGAGTGATTGTAGCCTCATCCTTGTAGAATGCTGCAGGGTAGAGTGCGTTGTAAGGGTATGCCAATGTGCCATCGAACGAGAACGATGCCAAAGCAGGATTCTCCTCGCTGATGACCGCCTCGGCAGAGGTTACGCCATTGATGGCGATCTTGTCGCCTGCGCTCCAAAGCACCTTGCGACGGTTGTTGTCGTCCAAATCACCCAACGAGGTGCGGCTCTCGCCCAAGTCGAATGTCACGACGGTAGTACCACCATCTACGCTTGGCGCAATGGTATCTTCAATAGGTTCTGTTGTACAGCCTGCGAACAAAACTACGACAAGGGCTGCAACACTTCTAAAAATATTTTTCATCTTTTCTCCTTTTTTAGTTGTTGATTAATACCACGAGCCTTCCGATTCGTTCATATCGTCCATTTGCGAGGATGTCTCGAATCCTCTCTCGGTCACCACCTCTACAACCTCGACCATAGGTCTCTCATAGGCTGCAGAGGTCTGCATAATACTCTTTTTCATCTTTTTGTTTATCGTTTTACAGTTTGTCTATTCGCTTGCACCATCCCAGTAGCCGCAACCCGTAACCTCGCGAGTAGCGCAAGTACCTTTGCTTTGGCTCGAGATACCCACTACATAGTCGGCAAAGTTCTCTGGTGTGATTGTTGCATTCATTGTCTCATCCAACTCATTTGCGAGCTTGCCACCAAACTTGCAGTCGATGATGCTGCACTCATTTGTGGTGAAACCTGCAATACCTCCTGTGTACTCACCTTCGGCAGGACGAGCAAGGGTTGTTTTGCCGATAGTGAGATTACCGAAATACTTACATCCCGAAATCTCAACCTCGCCAATAGCCCAACCTGCGATACCACCCGCGCGAGGGTTGCACGATCCGGCTTGTGTACTCTTGATGTTGGCCACAGCCTTGCAACTCTCGATAGTCGAGGCCTCGGCAACACCTGCGATACCTCCCGCATAGGAGCTCTCGTGGTTACCAATCTTGTTGTCGGTGAACGAGCACTCCGATACGGTAGCATTCACTACATAGCCTACTACGCCGCCCACTGCAGCGCGATAAGCGTCGATATTTGCAGTGTTCGAGCAGCCCGAAACAACAACCTTCGATGTGCTGCCTGCACCTACGCCTGCTGCACCTACGATACCACCTGTTGCACACATCGATGTACGCAAACCTGCTACGGTTGAGGTGTATGCGTTGTTGTTGTAGTGACCATTGTAGATGTCGCCCTTGTTGTGGCAATTTGTGATAGAGGTCTCACCATCCAAAACGCAACCCAAGATACCGCCCGAGTACGAAGGTGTACCATTCGATTTCTTGTTGTAGGTGTTCCAGTTGATAGGGGTGTGGTTTGTGGAGTTTGCAATTGTGATGCTTGGCAATCGACCTTCGTAACCCTCTGCGTATCCAACGATACCACCTGTTGCAACTCGGCCTACAAGGGTGTTGGTGTTAGATACAACCTTGAAGCTGATGTTGTCGCCGGTAACCTCTGCGCCATCAATCTCGACAGTGCAAGCTATTGCAGAACCTACGATACCACCTGCTGCGTTGTATACTGCGGTGGAGTTGCGGTTCTCGAAGTTGTAGAGAATCTTACCCGACCACTTCGGAGCAATAAGCTTCACTGTGAGAGCAGCATCGACGCCATCGGCGTAACCGATAATACCACCCAAAGCGGTCTTGGTTGTAGATGCAGCCTCGTTCTTTGTGAGTTGGATGTAACCGCTGATAACGCCTGTATCCTCGGTGAAGTCGAGCGTGATGCTCTTGTTGATGTATCCAATCAGCGAGCCCATATAAGCATAGCGAGCGTCGCCATTACACTGAATGTCGGCACGGTTAGCCACGCTGTTGTTCTGGAATATCACATTGGTCTTGTTGACCAGAGCTGCGATACCTCCCAAGTAGAGGAGCTTGATGTTCGAGGTCGAGATGATGTCGCCTTCGTTCTCGTTGCCCACAACACTACCATCTGCAGCACCTACGATGCCACCCACGTAACCATAGCGCGAGATGTCGTTGATGCCATTGAGCTGACGCTTGAGGTTGTAGTTGAGAGTCGATACATTGCGATTGTTGCTGACAACCGATGTAGCACCATCGGCAAGAGCTACAAGACCTCCCATATGGAAATAACGAGAGTATGCTGCTGCAGTAAGTACGCCCTCGCTGGTGCAACCATCGACAAGGCCGCTATTTGCTGCTACAACACCACCGATATAGCTTCTCGAGTTGTCGGTAGCGGTGATAGCAGGCTTTGCGTGCTCAACTGTGGTGATTGTACCATAGAACTTGCAGTTCGAGATGGTAGCATTTTCACCGCTCTTACCAACCAAACCTCCGAGGTATAAATTGTAGTCGGCTGCGCTTGGAATGCTATCCAATACGACGCTTGCATAGCTCGAGCAGTTCGAAACAACGCATCCTGCGCCCAACTCTGCTGCCAAAGGAGCAAGGGTGATTGCGCCCGCAAATGGCTCCTTCTGTGCAATCTCGCAAGTCGAGTCGAACGAGAGATTCGAAATCTCTGCACCCTCGCAGTAGCCAAAGAGTGGCTGATTCGAGTTGAAGTACTGAATCTTGTAACCCGCACCATTGAGCTTGCCGTCGAAAGGCTTCTCCTGAGTTCCGATTGGAGTCCAATTCTCGACGAGTGACATATCGACATCACCCACCAGTGTAGGTACGCCATCGATGCACCACGACGAGATGTCGCCACCCTCGGCCCATACCTCGGCAAAACGCTGCAAACCTGCACCTGTGAGCAGACCGCCGATAGAGTAGTACTCCTGACGAATCTCAGGCAAGAGAATTGTCTCGGCACCTGTAGCTACCATCTCGAGCGAAATCTGCGATGGGCGGATAAACTGTGCGTCGCTTGGGTTGTCGTTGAACGAAAGCATATACGATACAGTGCCGTCGCCATTCACTGCAGGCTCGGCAGCTGTCACCCAGTTAGGCAAAACTATGTTTTTGATGGTGTTCTCCGGAGCTCGTAACTCGAGCGGAGCAGCATCCTTTGCAGGGAGCAAGATGTGTCCCTCCTCGTCGTAGTTGTGCTCTGTGCCAAACTGCCACAACGAGAACTTACCGTCGCTGCCGCTTACACCCTCGATCTGAAGCTCCATCTCGGCATAACGCGAGGCCTCGCTATTCTCGTTCCACGCGATGGTTACATCGGTTACGATAAACTCACCGCTCTCGGTCTCTGCGCCCTTGGTTGCTGTGATCCAGTCGCAAGGCTCAACACTCCACTCCAAGCCCTGCTTGCTCTGCACCTTGATGCTCATAGTGCCTGCAGCCTTGTTGACTGCCAAGTATGGCTTGTCAATAACGAAGACATTGCCGAGGTGATCCACTGTGAGAACCTCCTGTTCGTACTCGCCTGCAACAATCTTAATCTTTGCAGTTGCACGATCCTCGAACGAGTCGTTGCGCTCAATCTTGATGGTGAACGAGCCACTACCACGGTGCTCCTCCTCTACAATCTGACACCACGGCTGATTTGCTACAGGAGTCCAGTAGATATTCTCGTTGTTGAGTGTCACATCAACCACCACATTGTGGTTGAATGATGGGAGGGTAAGCGAGCGAACACTCTCGCCATCGATGCTTACCGAAAGCTCCATTTGACCAACATCCTCCATCTTTGGAGTGTCGGTAGTGTCGGTGGTACAGCCCGTAAAGAGCAGTACCACAACCGACATTATATATATAAGGTATCGTTTCATATTTTTCAACTGTTTATTCTGTTATTGACGACCCAAACGACGGATGCTCTGGCTCTCGGTTGTCGAAGCCCACCAAACATCGGTCTGCATATTGTCTGTGCCCTTCAACCAGCCGGCTACAGCATCGCTATAGTGCTTTGCATTCTGGAATGCCTCGGTTGCAGGGTAGCGCATACGGGTTGGAAGAATACCATCATTTTGCGCTGTGCGACCATTGGTCTTGAGGATAGGGTAGCCTGTACGGCGATAGTCAACCCACGACTCGATGCCTACCCAGAATGTAGCAACATACTTCTGTGTGAGAATCTTCTCGAGCATCTTGTTGTAGTCGAAATCGTTGTCGAGGTACTTGATGAAGTCGCTGATTACCTGAGCTGTAGGCATCAGGTAGTCCACAGCACCCTCGAAACCTACCTGCCACTGCAGGATAGACTGACGAACACCCTCCAGGTAGAGATCCTTGACGCTCTTCTCGTCGATGCTGAGCCAACCGCGAGCACCCGCCTCGGCAAAGAGGAAGTACAATTCGTCGTAGTTGAGCAAACCATACGATGGAGCATTCTGAAGATCTCCTGTGTGTGTACCTGTCACAGTACCGCGAGTGAAGCGACCAATCAGCGAGTTACCCGCCTTCGAGAGGTTGGAGTTGAAGTAGTCCTCAAGCTCTGTGAGCGGAATCTGTGTAGGTGCGCCCATAGCCTTTGTGAAGATGCGGAAGTAGCGCGGATCGTAGAGGTCCCACTCGCCATCCTTGTCGTTATCCTTCTCGATGAGCATCAAGTCGGTGAAGGTCAAGCAGGCCGCCTTTGCATTCCAGTTACCACTAGTGGTCGAGTAGAACGGAGTGTAGAGTGCCGAATCGGTCGAGCTGAACTCAACGCGCGCGCTGTCGCTAATCGAACGCATCATAGGGTAGACTCCATCGCCCGACTTGTAGCAGTCGTAGAGCTCGTTCAACTTGGCAATCACCTGAATGTCGCCATACTCGTCGCCGAGCGAGATTACGCCGCCATTCTCCTGCGCCTTGAGTGCTGCGTGCATCAAGAGTCGCAAGTAGAGCGAGTTGCCGAAGCGGTGCCACTTGTCGATGTTACCATCGTACATATAGTCGCAACCGTGGCTGAAGTCAACTACCAAGGTCGCATCAGCCTCACGCATACTCTTTGCCTCGGCAAAGCAGGCATTGGCCTCCTCCAACGAGCGAAGCATATCGATGTAGATATCCTCCTGCTTGTCGTAGGCTACGGTGTAGTCGAAATCGTTGCCCTGAAGCGAAATCTTACCAGCGTTGAAGTAAGGCACATCGCCATAGGCGTCAGTGAGAATTGATGCTACATAGCTGCGGAGTACAAGTGCCACACCCACCATTGCAGGGTTGTCGCCCTTGCGTGCAAGCTCGAGCATATACTGCGCATTACCAAACTGCTTGTAGAGTCTCCACAGGTAGCTCGAGTAGTTCTCGGCAAGTTCGTAGTTGTAGGTCAATAGAGCAGAGGTCTCGAAGCTGGTGTTGATGGCATACTGCATTAGCTCGCTGCTGATGTAGTAGTTATTGTAGGTGTTTGTGTAGGCCGTGTTGTATAGGATTGGCTGAACAAACGACTCCGCCTCCACCTCGTATAGTGCGTATGGGTTCTTGTTCATATCATCGAACTTGGTGCAACCCGCTACCACAAAGGCCGAAGCCAAAATTACTGCAAAATATTTAATAGTCTTTCTCATATTCATCTCCTCCATCGTTAGAATGTGATAGAAATGCTACCTCCATAGGTTGCTGTGCCCGGCATCTGCAGAAGGTCGAAACCTGGCGAGAGTGCTGCGCCACGCATCGAAACAGCCTCAGGATCGAATCCCGGGAACTTGCTCCAACAATAGAGGTTGTTGCCGAATACTGCGATAGAGAGGTTCTGAATAACCTTGCTCTTTGCAAGCAGCTTGCGTGGGAACGAGTACTCGAGACGCACCTCGCGCAACTTGAGGAACGATGTGCTCACGAAGTTGGCCTCGGTACAACCACGATCGTACTTGGCCTGATAGTATGACTGAATGGTGTTTCTGTCGTGTGTGATGTCGCAAATCTTGTAGTTTCCGTCTGCGAGCTCGATTACACCCTGAGGCTTGAGACCGCCCTCACGACCCTCGAGAGTTGCAGTACCTTTACCACGATAGTTGAGCACCCAGTTGGTCAACGACCATACATTGCCACCATACTGTCCGTCGAACTTGATGCCGAACTTGAGTCCCTTCCAGCTGAACGATGTGCCGAAGCCACCGCGCCAATCAGGCAAACACTCGCCGATGTATGACATCTTCTCGTCTGCCATCGGAGTACCATTGATGTCGTGAACAATCTGTCCCGATACATCAATCATTCGACCTGTCGAATCTACCACATACGAACCCTCAGGCGCACGCTTGTATGGGCGACCATACATAGCGGTCAACGAGCCACCAGTGTAGGCGTACATATATGCCCACGACGAGTACTGCGATACCTGCCAGAAGTCGATGCCGTCACCGAGCTGAAGCACCTTGTTGCGGTTCATCGACCAGTTGGCATTTACGGTCCAGCGGATATCCTTGGTACGAATCAAGGTACCTGTAGCCGAAATCTCGACGCCCTGGTTGCGAATCGAACCTGCGTTGGTGAATACATTGTCAACACCCGTAGCTGCCGAAACAGGCATCTGTGCAAGGGCGTTAGTGGTCTTACTGTTGTAGTACGAGATATCGAGGTTGAGTCTGTTGCGGAACATTCTCAAGTCGAGACCCACCTCCCACGACGATACCATCTCCGGCTTGAGGCTACCATTAACCTTCTTCGACTGTGTGGTGACATTGCCCGGGAACATTGTGCTTGCAAAGAACTCCTCGATGCGGTAAGGGGCGGTGTCGTGACCAACCTGTGCCCACGATGCACGCACCTTCATAAGGTTTACGAGACCATTTGTGCGACCAAAGTCCCAAATCTCGTTGAGCACAACGCTACCCGAAACCGATGGGTAGAAGTATGAGCGGTTCGATGCAGGAAGAGTGCTCGACCAATCGTTACGGCCTGTGATATCCAAGAAGAGAGCATTCTTCCACGAGAGCTGCACCATTCCGTAGAGTGAGTTGGTCTGACGAACATACGATTCGTTGGTAGTCTTGACGAGCGACTCGGCATTTGCCAAGGTGTAGATGCTCGGATACTTCAAGTCGTCGGCCCACTGCTGATGCTTCGAGTAGCTACGGTTGAGAATGCTACCACCGAAGTTTGCTGTAAGGTTGATGTCGTGGTCGAAGTCGTGAGTGTATCGGAAGAGGAACTCGCCCGAGTACTGCATCGAACGGATGCTCTGCTCGCGATAGTAACCATTCGGATCGGCCTGTGTCGAGGTCGGAGTACGCTGTGTACGGAAATCGTTGTTTGCATCCAAACCTCCGCGTACCATCAAGGTCAAGCCCTTGTAGATGTCGAAATTGAGCGACAAGTTACCGTAGATACGGTCCTTGTTCTGTGTGTTGACGCTCTCGTGTGCGAGGAAGTAGGCGTTGTTCTTGCCACCTGTGAGGGTTGCATCCTGCTTGAGACCCTCTTGACCTTCGAGCCAATAGTTCTTTGCCCAATCCATATCGATGTTTGGCGCATAGCACCACAAACTGTACATAATGGCAGTTGAGCCATAACCTGACGATACAGGGATATTGTCGTAGTCGCGACGGGTGTACTTGAGCGAGATCTCCGAAGTGAACCACTTGGCAACCTCACTGCGCGAGCGCAACGAGATGTCCTGACGGTTGTATGGCGAGTTCGGGGTGATGCCCTGGCTGTGCATATCGCGCACCGAGATACGCACCTGATTGCGCTTGTTGATGCGGCCCGACACCGATACCGAGTTCGACCACGAGTGGCCGGTCTCGAAGTACTGCTTGAACCAGTCGCCATAGCTTACGAATGGGGTAGCCACACGGCGAACATCTCCCAATTCATCGGTTGTGAGACCTATGCCTGAGCCTCGGTGGTAGAATTGATACATCTCGCGACCATCCATCTTGGTACCCCACGAGAGAAGACCTGGCGAAGATGTGTATGTCGGATATGGGTCCCACGCCAAACCCAAAGCCTTGTCCTCGGGACGGATGTAGTAGTAATAGTCGTCATTGCTACTGCCCTGACCATATACATACTGCAAATCTGGCGAGGTGTTCACGCTCTCGAAGGTGAGGTTTGTGGTGTAGGTGACGCTAATCTTCGATTCGAGCTTGTCTGCCGACTTGGTGGTGATGACAATCGCACCATTGGCTGCTGCCGAGCCATAAAGGGCGGTTGCGGCAGGGCCCTTCAAAACGGTGATATTCTCGATATCCTCGGGGTTGATATCGCCCGTACCATCACCATAGTCGATTGCATAGGCCGAACCCTCGCCACCTGCATCCGACTGTGTCGAGTGGTTGTACATCGGCACGCCATCCACCACGAAGAGTGCGGTGTTGTTGCTGAAGTCCACCGACGACTCACCACGGAGTGTTACACGGGTTGTACCGCCCGGGCCCGAGTTCGACTGCTGGATGTTCAGACCCGCCACCTGACCGGTCAAGCCCGAGAGCCAGTTCGATGAGTTTGCTGCTGACGATACCACATCGCCATCAATCTTCTGTGCAGCATAACCGAGCGACTTCTCGTCACGCTTGATACCGAGTGCGGTGACAACCACCGACTGTACGGCCTGTGCCTCGGTCTTCAGTGAGATGTCGATGTTGGTGCGTGAGCCAACCTTCACAACCTCGCTCTTGTAGCCGAGGAAGCTGAACTCGATGCTCTGCTCGGGTGTCGCCTTAATCTGGTACTTACCATCGATGTCGGTGACCACACCCTGCAAAGTTGTAGGGATGATTACGCCCACACCCGCCATCGGTTTGCCATTCTCGTCAAGAACGACACCCGATACGAGGTGTGGCTTCGAGGTCGAAGCTTCGGCTGTCTGTTGAGCCGCTGCTCCACCTCCCTCTGTAGGCTGCGCAGATGACTGTGCCGCCATCGCAACCGATGCGGACAATGCAAAGAACGCAACCAAAAGAGTCACAAAAACTCGTTGAGTAGAGATTCTAATAAAAATAGGTTTTTAATTAGTTTAGTAGTTTTTTTAATTAGTTTAGTAGGTTTTTATGTTTTGTTTGTTATTATTTATAATAATCATCTACAAATTTAGAGAATGTTTGTTAAATATTCAAATTTTATGTATGTTTTTTTAATAATAATTTATTTTGTATTGATAGAAAAAAAAGTGAGCCCGACATTGTATTGTCGAACTCACTCGCTTTGCTATTGTGACTACTCGTTCTACTTGTAGAAGAGTGGCGATATAGACTGATAGTTGTGTACGCGCTCGATGCACTCGGCAATGATGTCGGCACACGAGAGCACGGTGAACTTGTGTAAATCCTGTTCTGGGTTGAGCGGAATGGTGTCGGTTACGATAACCTCGGTCAATGCGCTCTCGTTGATGCGGTCGTAAGCCTTACCCGAGAGTACAGGGTGGGTGATGGCGGCACGAACGCTCTTTGCGCCACGCTCTATCAACATATTTGCAGCCATACAGATTGTGCCTGCGGTGTCGATCATATCGTCGACGATAAGGATGTTGCGACCCTCAACCTCGCCGATAGCGGTCATCGAGCCAACGACATTTGCCTTTGCACGCTCCTTGTGCGAGATGATAATAGGTGTCTCGAGCAACTTTGCGTAGGTGCTTGCACGCTTTGCACCACCCATATCAGGTGAAGCAATTGAGAGATCCTCGATGCCGAGGCTCTTGATGTAAGGGATGAAGATGCCGCTTGCGTAGAGTGCATCAACAGGCACATCGAAGAAGCCCTGAATCTGGTCTGCGTGGAGGTCGAGTGTCATAACTCGGTCTGCACCTGCCACAGAAAGCATATTTGCTACGAGAGCCGATGTGATTGGTACGCGCGGACGATCTTTGCGGTCCTGACGAGCCCAACCGAAGTAAGGGATTACCGCTACAACCTTGTATGCCGAAGCACGCTTTGCTGCATCAATCATCATCAACAACTCCATGAGATTGTCCGACTTAGGGAATGTCGACTGGATGATGAATACGGTGCAACCGCGAATCGACTCGATGAAGTGCGGCTGGAACTCACCGTCGCTGAACTCTATAACCTCGCACTCTCCGAGTGTGGTGCCATAGGCAGCAACGATTTTCTCTGCCAGGTAGCGCGATGCGCGACCTGTGAAGAACTTAATTTTGTGGATAGCCATAAACTTATATGTTTAAATGAGTTTTCTTCAGTTTGAGAGCGCAAAGATAGCACTCCTTTTTGTTAGTTGTACTACTCTTCGGCAGTTTCTGCTAAAATTTTATCAACAAATGCCAAAATCTCGTCGCGACCTTGTCCGTTCTCGCTCGAGGAGAGCAACATCGGCGGCAACTCCTCCCACTGCTCGGCGAGTCGCCTCTTGTAGTTGGTTATGTTGCGTTGCGTCTGTGTCGCCGACTGCTTGTCGCACTTGGTGAAGATGAGCGCAAACGGAACTCCTCCCTCACCCAACATCTCGATAAACTCGAGGTCTATCTTCTGTGGCTCGAGGCGCGAGTCGACAAGTACAAAGAGGAAGTGCATCTTCTCGCACTTGAATACATAGTCGAGGATAATCTTGGCGAAGGCTCCTCGCTCACGCTTCGAGGTGCGGGCGTAACCATAACCCGGAAGGTCGACCAAGTACCACTCCTTGTTGATGAGGAAGTGGTTGATGAGCTTGGTCTTGCCAGGTGTCGCCGAGACCTTTGCCAACCCCTTGTGACGGGTCAACATATTGATGAGCGACGACTTGCCCACATTGCTTCGACCGATGAAGGCGATATCCTTTAACGAGTCCTTTGGCACTTGGGTGATGCGCTCCGATGAGCACTTGAATTCCGCTTTTGTAATCATCAGTTTGTCTGTTATTTAACCTCGGTTAGCTCGAGTACTACGCTACGCCAATCGTTGGTAGCACGCACCTCGCTGAGGGGCACATTCGATTTGTAGCGATTTGTCAACTCAGGCATTACGATACCCTCCTCCATAAGCATCTTGCTGCTGATGGTCTTGCCGCTGATTTTTACAGGCTTGTTGACAAACTCAGGGGCAACCTCACGAATTGAGTACTTCGCATTAGGGTTCAATCCCTGAAGACGAATAATTGGCTGCGACAGGTTCTCTCTGATGAGGTGACGGTATGCGAAGAGTACGGCCTTCTCCTTGTTCTCGCTTACATACATCAACGATGTGAGGTTCTTGTCGCCCTCATATGGCGAGATAAGGCGGTAGAGGTCACCCTGCTGAACTACAGGGCGAATCTTCTTGTACTCGGCAATAGCACGCTGGGCATACTCACGCTCTGCAGGGTTCAACTTTGCAGGGACCATCTCCATTCCGAGTCGGCACATCGATGCAACATCGAAACGGAACTTGATAGGGATAAGTCGCTGAGTATATTTGCTGTAGGCCGAGCCTACGTGTGCAGCCAACATATTCGATGGGTAGAAGTTGAGTGCGCCCCACTGAATCTGGATGCGGTGGAATGCGTCGGTCTGGTCGCTTGTCCACATCTCCTGGAAGTATGGCATAAAGCCGTAGTTAAGGCGTGTACCACCCGATGCACAGAGCTGAATCACAACCTTCGGATACTTGGCACGGATGCGCTTGAGAATCTTCTCGAGTGCAAGGGTGAAATCGACCTGCAAGTTCGATTGCAGTGCCTTAGGCAAATACTGCGAAGAGGCGTTGCGCATACCCATATTGTTATCCCACTTGATGTAGTAAACATCAGGGTTCTCGGTGAGAATATCATCTACAACCTTGAATACAAAATCCTGCACCTGTGGGTTGGTCAGATCGAGCAACATCTGACCGCCTCCACGACCATAGTTAGGCTCGAAATCGGGGTGACGCAATACCCAATCAGGGTGCTTCTCATAGAGCTCACTCTTGACATTAACCATCTCCGGCTCAATCCAAATACCGAACTTCATTCCGTTCTTGTGGGTCAAGTCGATGAGTGGGCGAATGCCATTCGGGAGTTTCGACTTTGCAATGCCCCAGTCGCCGAGCGATGTCTTGTCGTTGTTGCGTGGGTACTTAGGGCCAAACCAACCATCGTCAACTACGAACATCTCGCCACCGAGCTTTGCAAAATCGGTAACCATACCCTGCAAGCTCTCAGGTGTGGTGTCGAAGTGAACGCCCTCCCACGAGTTGAGCAGCACCTCACGCTCCTTGGTGCCATCCAGGAGCTGGTGGTGACGAGCCCAGCGGTGGAATGTGCGGGTTGCCTCGCCCTTACCGTTGTTGGTGTAGGTGAATACCATCTCAGGTGTTGCGAGCGACCTCTTGCCCATAAGTGTATAGTCGCTTGCTGCAGGGTTGATACCACCCATAAAGAGGGTTGGCGATGTTGTCTGCAATGTGTTGTGGAACTCGAAATGGAAGTTACCCATCCATATGAGCGAACCTGCTATAACAGGGCAGTTGGTCTCCTCGAGACGACCATCAAGACCGAGCATAAACGATGCGTTGTTATACTTTGCCATCTGCGACAATGACTGTGTCGAGATTACGCGAACACCGTTTGTGAGTGGCTCGATATGCTCGTTGCACTCGTTCTTTGACGATCCGTCGAGGTGCAACAATACACAGTTGTCCGACTGGATAGGGAGTACAGCCGACATATATTTCTGCAATACTACAGGCCTCTTGCCCTCGTTGATGTACTCGGTGTTCATCTTTACGATATCGCAATCGGAATATGCCGAGTAGTTGACCTTGACAAGCAGGGTAGGGTGCGCTGTGTCGCGCAACGAGATGGTGAGCTTCGACAATCCGTCGACTGTGCCCTGCTCGACCTTCTCGACAACAAAGTTTACGGCATTGTCGCCATCGTGCTGCTTAACAAGCGAGGCGAAAGGCTTCTCGCAATATGTTCCGTAGGCAGGGTATGCCTCCTGCTTTACGGTGCGACCTGCGGCGAAAATGTCGCTCATCTCGGCGCGTGCACCGTAGTAGCGGAACAAGAGTGGTTCGCCCTCTGTAGCTGTTACGATGAGTGTTGTGTTAGGCGTAGAGATCGAATAGTTCTTTGCCTGCACAGCGATCGCCATCAGAATGGCACCCAGAATAAGGAGTGTTTTTTTCATCGAAAAAAGGTGTTAATAGTCTCTATTTTGGGCAAAGATAACAAAAACTATTGAACGGAAGTTAAAAAGTTAAAACTTTTTTGTATATTTGCACCTTGAATTAAAATGGGGTAATGACGGGCAATGACTGTTGTTGTGGCGAAAAGCCTCGGTTTTAGTTGGATGGAAAAGTAAAACGAATAACAAAAAGATAAACGAAAATTATGAAAAAGGAATGGAGAGATGTTCGTGAATTTCACGAGAAATTCGGACATCCTGTGGCAGAGAAACCGGTGATGATAGCAAAGAAGCGAGCCCTCTCGCGTGCAAAGTGGATGAACGAGGAGGTTGCCGAGTTCCTTATTGCTGAGGATATCTACGAGCAGGCCGATGCAATGATCGATTTGATCTACTTTGCACTCGGCACAATGGTAGAGATGGGCTTGGAGGCCGACGAGTTGTTCGACATCGTGCAGAAGGCGAATATGGCAAAGTTGTGGCCTGATGGCAAACCTCACTACAACCCGAAGGATAACAAAGTTATCAAGCCTGAGGGATGGGAGGATCCTGCACCAAAGATCAAGGCCTATATCGACTCGGTTATTGCTGCAAAGAACAAGTAGAAGAGAATGAATGTTGTAGAGGTAATTGCGGAGTATCTGCTCACCAATCGCAAGTTGGTTGTGCCCAACCTCGGAGCCTTTATGGTGAAGGAGTCGGGCGAGCGCATTTTCTCCGATTTGTTGCGTAACGACGATGGCGTTCTCACCTCGTTGTTGCGGGCAAAGGGACTCTCCGAGATGGAGGCTGCAGTGACGGTCGACCGCTTTGTCTTTGAGACACGCCACGAGCTGGAGTCGTATGGCTACTGTCGCCTGGGCGATTTGGGAACGCTTCGTGTCGAGCCTGAGACAAAGGTGCTGCGCCTCTACGAACCTGTCTATGGTGAAATACCCAAACAGACCCCGTATGTACCAGAGCCAATGGTGATTGAGGAGGAGACGGAGAGCAACACCGAAGAGGTTGTCACTCCGCCGACACCAACACCAGAGCCTCAACCAAAGGAGCGCAAATCGGTATCGAAACCGACACCGAAGAGGCAGCCACGCAAGAGAGTCGACTTTGTGATGATCTTTGCAGTAGTTATTTTGGTGTTGGCGCTGGCAGGCATTGCCTACGGAGTCTATGTGTCGACCTTGTAGTGGGGTGGTCACAAATAAATAAGAATGTAGAAGAATGGATAATAGTGCATTACTCTCGGTCAAGCAACGATTTGGCATAATCGGCAACTCTCCGCTTCTGAACAGAGCGTTGGAGGTGGCGTTGCGCGTTGCTGCAACCGATTTGACCGTGCTTGTGACGGGTGAGAGCGGTGTCGGAAAGGAGTTCTTTCCGCAGGTTATCCACGCCCACTCCTCGCGCAAGCATAATAAATATGTAGCGGTGAACTGCGGTGCTATCCCCGAGGGAACTATCGACTCGGAGCTCTTCGGCCACGAGAAGGGTGCTTTTACGGGTGCAGTCGAGGCTCGTAAGGGCTACTTCGAGGAGGCCGATGGCGGTACGATATTTCTCGACGAGGTGGGTGAACTACCGCTTGCTACACAGGTGCGTTTGTTGCGTGTGTTGCAGACGGGCGAGTTTATGCGAGTAGGCTCTGCCAAGGTGCAGAAGACCAATGTGCGTGTGGTGGCAGCTACCAATTCGAACCTTATGGCGGCAATGGCCGATGGCCGTTTCCGTGAGGATTTGTACTACCGCTTGAATACTGTGCCTATCTCGGTGCCCGCTCTGCGTGAGCGTCCCGAGGATATCTATATGCTCTTCCGTCGCTTTGCTGCAGATGTGGCTACGCAGTACCGTATGCCCGCTATTGCGTTGGACGAGGAGGCTCGCACAATGCTCGAGCGATACTATTGGCGCGGAAATATTCGCCAGCTGAAGAATGTGGCGGAGCAGATGTCGGCTATCGAGGAGACACGCAATATCTCGGCTCCAATTCTTGCCAAGTATCTCGTTGACGAGGTGGTGTCATCCTCGCCAAGTGTGATGCAGTCTGCTAAGGTCGAGGATGTGAACTACGAGCGCGAATTGCTCTATAAGGTGTTGTTCGAGATGCGTAACGACATCAGCGAACTCAAGCGTATGGTGGGCGATATGTATGGTCGATTCTCGTCGTATCGTGGCGAGACACCGTCGCCGTCGGGTGGTGTGGCTCTCTTGCCGCAATCTGTGCAGGTGCCTGCCGATAGCTATGTTGAGACCGAGGTTGTGGATGAGCAACCACGCGAGATGACCAAGGCCGATGTGCAGCGTGAGCAGATTGTGAAGGCTCTGCGTCGCCACGGAGGCAGTCGTCGTGCAGCTGCTGCCGAGTTATATATGTCAGAGCGCACGCTCTATCGCAAAATTAAGGAGTTGAATATCGAGGAGTAGATATGAAGAAGTTATTGTTTGCAATATATGCCCTACTGCTCTTGGCTACAAGTGGTTGTACGGTCAAGTATACCTTGTCGGGTGCTTCGATTCCGCCTGATGCCAAGACCTTCTCGGTGGCATATTTCCCAAATAATGCCCCTATGGTTGCGCCGATCTTGAGCTCAACACTTACGGATGAACTCACTCAGCGCTTCGCTTCGCGTACTCGCCTGGTGCAGGTGCCCGAGGGTGGTGACTTCGCCTTCGAGGGTGAGATTGTGGGCTATACTTCGGTCACTTCGTCGGTGTCGAGTGGTGAGTATGCCCTGCAAAACCGACTCACCATCACAGTGAAGGTGACCTTCACAAATGTGATTGACGAGAAGGCTTCGTTCAAGGCGAGGAGCTTCTCGGCCTATGCCGACTACGACTCGACAAAATTGTTGAACGAGGTGGAGAGTACCCTCATCCCCGAGATTGTCGAGCAACTTGTTACAGATATTTTTATGGCTGCGGCCTCAAACTGGTAGAAGAGTATGTCTGTGCTGAAAAATTATATTGCGGGCGGTGTAAAACCCTCTGCTGAGGAGTTGAACGAATTGATTGAGAAGTACCCGTGGTTCGAGGCGGCGAGAGCGTTGGCCGACGATGAGCGGGCGCAACTGTTTGGTGCTTATGATGTTGATATAGAGAAACTTGCCGAGGAGAGTGAGGGCGAACTTATCAACCGCTTCTTGCGTAAAAATGACTATCGTATCGTAGCCGAGGAGGGCGATGTCGAGGGTGATATCCGCACCGAAGCTGAGCTCGACGACGAGGACGATATTGTGAGCGAGGAGCTTGCCGAAATCTATCTCGCGCAAGGTCTGAAAAACGAGGCAAAAGAAATATATCGCAAATTAAGTTTGCTAAATTCGGAAAAAAGTATTTACTTTGCCGAGAAAATCGAAAAAATCGAGAAAAATAGTTAAAAACAGAATAGATTATGAGTACATTTTTGATCGTATTGATTCTTATTGCGAGCATTTTGATGATTCTCGCAGTGTTGGTACAGAACCCAAAGAGCGGTATGGCTGCTAACTTTGGTGCTTCGAACCAGGTTATGGGTGTTCGTCAGACTGCAGATTTCCTCGAGAAGTTTACTTGGGGTACTGCTGCAACTGTGTTGGTTTTGTCGCTCCTCTTCACCGTATTTATCGGTACCAAGGCTGTTGACACTGACCTTCAGGGCGTAGGCGAGGCTGTTGAGGTTGTGGAGGTTCCACAGGCTGAGGCTCCTGCTGCAGAGGCAGCTCCGGTTGAGACTCCGGCGAACAACTAATCCGTAACACAAAATCACTAATATGAGCCGAGCAATTTTGTTCGGCTTTTATGCTTTTTGTGCCTTTAATTTTGTGAAGTGGCAAAAGTTTGCTAACTTTAAATCCTCAAAAATTTTTCCTATGAACTACGATGTGTTTATTAGCTATTCGCGCAAAGATACAATAATAGCGGATCGCATCTGCGAGGCCTTCGATAAGGTGGGTATTTCTTATTTTATTGATAGAAAATGTATACCTGTCGGGTGTGTTATTACCGATGTTATACTTGAGAATGTACGAAGCGCAAAAATCTATTTGGTGCTCGCTAGTAAAAACTCGTATGACTCTGGTTGGGTGGAAGACGGACTTCGTTATAGGTGGCATTTGGAGAGAGAAGAAAATAGGGAAAACTCGATAATTTTATACATAATTGACGATTCGGAAATGCCCTTTTTCTGGAAGTTTGTTTTGGATCACTCTCTCCCATCGAGATCCATTGGTAGTTTTAATATGCGTGATTTCCCAATTGAACCATACCTAGTGGATAAAGTCTTAGGAATGTTGGAGCGATAGATTGAGTCTAAATGTCCTCATTAATCCCATAAGCACTATCTGTGTGTTATTGTAGTCCTTAATTTCTTATAGAACGTAAAAATTTACAATTTTTAATTTTTAATTCTCGAATTTATTTCGTACTTTTGCCTAGATTCTGAAAACGAGTGTAGTTATGTTGAAGAAAACCCTCTTTGTGTTGCTCTTTGCAACGCTCTATATAGGCTCGGCGGTGGCTTCGGTCACTGCTGATTTGAAGCGAGAGATGGATCGTGCCTTTTCGTTGCTCGAGCACGGTCGTTATGGTGATGCCCGCTACTCGCTCTCTCGCTTGCGCGAGAAGATCTCGATTGACGACGAACCGATGGTGCGTTATATCGACTTTGCCTTGGTGCGTTGTGCTGCCGAGATGCACGACAACGATGCCGAGCAGATTATGCTCGCCTATCTGCGTCGCTATCCCGAGTCGGTGCACGTGAACGATGTCCGCTTTATGTTGGCTATGTACCACTGCGAACGCGAGGAGTACAGTCAGGCCCGCAAGTATCTCAATCGTGTATCGTACAAGGCTCTTACCTCCGACAACAAGGAGCGCTACAATATGCGACTCGGCTATATCGAGTTCACTTCGGGCAACTATGATAAGGCCTACGAACTATTTTCGATACTCTCGCCAACGGGTGATTATGCCGACCACGCAATCTACTACAAATCCTATATCCACTACGCGCGTGGCGAGTATAAGGCTGCATACACCGGTTTCGAGAGTCTGAAAAAGAGCGACAACTACGCAAAGATTATCCCTTACTACCTCTTCCAGATAGAGTTTGCGAGGGGTAACTACCAATATGTGGTGAAGAATGGCGATGCTCTGCTCAAAAACTCGGTGGAGTTGGAGCGCACGGAGCTTATGCGTGTTGTGGCAGAGGCGTGGTATCGTCTACAGGGCTACAACAAGTCGTTCCTCTACATCTCGATGTATCAGCGCTCGGGTGGTAAGATGGGCCGCGAGGAGAACTATATTCTCGGCTACTCGGCATATCGTTCGACCGACTACGCTACCGCTATCGAGGCTCTCCTGAAGGTTGCCGAAGGTAGCGACGAGTTGGCGCAGAATGCCTCCTACCACTTGGCAGACTGCTATATCCGTCGTGACGACAAGCGCAAGGCTATCCACGCCTTTGCGATGTCTGCCGACGAGAAGTACAACAACGAGATTTCGGAGGATGCACTTTTCAACTACGGAAAGCTCCTCTTCGAGACGGGAGGTGGCACATTCAACGAGTCGATAAATGTGTTGACCCGCTATGTCACCAAGTATCCCGAGTCGGAGCGTGCCGACGAGGCTCGTGAGCTGCTCATTGCTGCCTACTACAACTCGCACGACTACGAGATGGCCTACAAGGCTATCAAGGCCTTCCCTAATCCCGACGGAACACAGCGTGCGGCACTGCAGAAGATTGCATATTTCAATGGTCTGGAGGCGTTTGTTGCAGGCGACTATGATAAGGCGAAGTCGAAACTCGATGAGGCACAGAAGGTTGGCGTGAGTCCAAAGTACAATGCGTTGTGCCTCTTCTGGCTTGGCGAGATAGAGTATAAGCAGGGCAACCTCGATAAGGCTATAAACTACTACGACTACTACCTCCGTCGTGCGCCGAAGACGGAGAATGAGTATAAGATGGCGCTCTATAACCTCGGCTATGCACACTTCGAGCAGTCGAATATGGCAAAGAGCCAGAAGGCTTTCGAGGGTTTCATCTGGCTCTACAAGACGGCCGACCGCTATAGGGCCGATGCCTACAACCGCTTGGGCGATGCCCAATATTCGCAGCGCAAGTATGCCGATGCGGTTAAGAGTTACGAAGGTGCAGCGTCGCTTGGTACTGCCGAGCAGGACTATGCAAAGTATCAGCGTGCCATCTCGCTCGGCTTGGCGGGTAAGACATCGGCAAAGATTGGTGCATTGAAGCAGATGCAGGGCGAGAATTGCGGAGATTTCAACGATGATGCCGCCTACGAGTTGGGACGCACCTATGTCTCGCTCGGCCGCTACTCCGATGGTGCTACCGTGTTGGAGAAGTTTGTGGATGACTATCCGCAGTCGCCATTCCATACACCGGCATTGCTCGACCTCGGCTTGGTACACTTCAACCTCGGTAATAGTGACCGATCGCTACACTTTTACGATAAGATTATCAGCGCAGCACCGCAGTCGGCAGCTGCTAAGGATGCTATCCAGAGCGTGCGCGAGATATATGTGTCGAAGGGTGATATCAACGCCTACTTCGCCTATGCCGAGCGCACAGGTGCGGTGGTCGATACCAGCCTTATGGCACGCGACTCGTTGTCGTTCCGTGCAGCGCAGAATATCTACTTAGCAAATCGTGTCAACGATGCTATACCTCATCTAAAGAACTATCTGAAGGATTATCCGAAGGGCTACTACACTAACGATGCTCTCTACTATTTGAGTGATTGCTACCTCAAGAGCGACAGCCTCGATAGCGCAATAGCGAGCTTGAAACTTCTCTCGGAGCAGCCTACTAACCAATACACCACGCCTGTGGTCGAGAAGTTGGCAAATCTGACCTTCGAGCACAAGATGTACGACGAGTCGGCAGTGGCATATCGTCGCCTCTACACGGTGGTGGATAGTGCCGCGGCACGAACCGATGCTGCAAGCGGCTATGCCGAGTCGGTGCTTCTGTCGAAGGATGACGATGCGTTGCTCGTTATGGCGGGCGACCTGGATAGCCTGGCGGATGTGGATGCAACGATGTTGCGCCGAGTGCGCTTTGCCAAGGCGAAGGTGCACGCTTCGCGTAACGAGGTGGAGGAGGCTGCCAAGATTTACGAAGCCCTCTCTGCCGACGTCTCGAATGTGGAGGGTGCCGAGTCGGCATATCGCATCATCGAGCGACTCTTTGCCGAGGGTAAGTACGAGGAGAGCGAGAAGAAGGTATACAACCTTGCCGATAGCAAGACTCCTCACTCCTATTGGTTGGGTAAGGCATTTATTCTGCTCGGCGATATCTATGTGCAGCGCAACGATATGTTCCAGGCGCGAGCCACCTATCGCAGCGTGGTCGATGGCTACACCCCTGCCGACGATGGCATTGTAGCAGAGGCTCAGTCTAAACTCGAAAAATTGAATTAGTGGCTATGAAACGATATATTACACTCATTGCAGTTTTGTGTGCGATGTCGCTCTCGGCATCGGCACAGGTGACCAAACAGGTCGAGGTGACCAAGGAGTATGCGCCCGAGATTGCCAAGGCTCGAAAGATGGATGTCGCTCCGAATATGGTCGACACCATCACCTTGCGCCCCGAGATCGACTATACGATCACTCCGCGTTCGTTTGCCTCGACACTCGGCACTCACCGCTTCAATGCGGCTACCGCTACCTATTGGGAGTATCAGCGTCGCTACCCCTTCTATCTGAAGCTGGGTGCGGGCTATCCGTTGACCACCGTTGGTGATCTCTATGCCACTGCACATCGTGCCGATGTGGGTTATATTACGGGTTATGCCAACCACTATGGACTCTACTCAAAGTTGCGCTATGTCGAGGGCGATGCGTCGTACAACGATAACCGCTCTATGCAGATGAACAATAAGTTTGGCGTGATAGGTGGTAAGTATTTCGGACGCTACACATTGGCCGGCGACCTCTCCTACACGATGGATGTCTACCACCGCTATCCGTTTCACAATCGTTACAGCGAGAGTGGTGAGCCCGAGATGCTCTTCAAGCGTCGACGAATAGACTATCAGGATGTCAAGTTAGGAGTCAGCTTTGGTGATACTTTTGCTGACTACCGACATCTCAACTTTAAGATATATGCTGCCGCCGACTACTTCTTCGATGAGTCAACCAGCTTCATCGAGGCCGATCGATACAATCAGATGAATGTGGTGGCAGGTCTCGCTTTGGCTCGTGAGGTGACAAAGAAGAGTGCTATCTCGCTGAATGTCGACTACGAGGGTTATTACGGTCTGAAGTCGCTCAAGAACTACAAAAATTCGATTGTAGGTGCAACGCTTATGTATCGTTATCGCTCGGGAGGATTGATTGATTTGAATGTCGGAGCAAAACTCTGCTATGACAACAACCCTGCTGACGAGGTTAAGAAGAATAGGTGGCACGCCTTTCCGGTGGTGAATGTCTCGCTGAATATTGGCGATAGCGGCTTGGCAGTACCTTATGTCGAGGCGGATGGTGGTCTGCAGAATAATAGCTACTGCTCGTTGGCTCGTCGTAATCCGTATGTGGCAATATTGGGCGCACCGAATACTCTGCTTCGTAGCGATAAGGCGGTGGCTAATACTGATCTCTATAATTTGCGTTTCGGTGTGTCGGGACACACTGCGGATAGCAAGTTCGCATACCGTGTCTATGCCAATATGTCGTTTATGCTCAATGCCGTCTATTGGTACAATGTCAATCAGCTATTCTTCGATGCAATCTCGGCTCGACGCAATGTATGGTCGTTGTGTGGTGCTATCGACTACCGCCCAATCTCGCAGTTGCTTATAACTGCACAGGTGAAGGGGTCGCTGTACGACAATTTTGCGATGCTTGACGATGAGACACCGCTTGGTGGAGCGATGCCCGACTACGAGGCTATGTTGCGCGTGCGCTACAACCACAAGAAGTTTACTCTGGGACTCTCGGCTGAGATCTGTGGCAAGACGCAGTGGACAACAGTTTTCGACGAGCGACTCTTTGTCGAGGGCTCGACTGCAGAGACCAAAATCGGCAGATTTACCGCCCCTACAGCGCTCGATTTGAGCCTCTATGCCGACTACAAGGTGAACAAGACCTGGACGGTGTTCTTGCAGGGCAATAATCTCGTTGGTGATGTTATGCCGACCTACAATTGGGCATTCTATCGTGAGGTGGGCGCTGGTTTCCTGGTGGGTATCAAGGTGCAATTCTAACCAATAGTGGCCAATGAAGTCAAAAGAGTTCTATACGGTTCCTTTTGTGTGGGACAAGCGGATATGGGCGGTGACCTTTGCGGTCTTTATCTTGTGGATTTGTGTGTCGATATTTCTCTTCGACAACATCTTTACGCAAGAGAATTCGACCGAACCGCTCATCGCGCTCTTGCTCTTTAATGCGATAATGTTGCCTACGATTCTTGCGTGCGAGGGCTACGCTCCGCAACGACTCGAGGTAGGGGAGTCGCAAATAGTCGTTTTGCGTCGCTATAAGAGTATCGTCATAACCCGCGAGGAGATAAAGAGCGTGGAGCGATTGCCTGCGAATGCGATGCGAGGTGCAATTCGCACTGCGGGCGTGGGAGGTCTGTTCGGCTATTATGGCTCGTACTATTCACGCTTGATTGGCTCATTCAAACTCTATGCTACTTCGTTTGATAACCTCTTTTTGGTGCGAAAATGGGATGGCAAGAGCATTGTGATATCTTGCGCCGAGCCCGATAAAATGGAGATTTACCTCTAACTATGTGAATACTAATAAGCAATAGCCAAGCACGAATGCTTGGCTATTGCTTTTGTTGTGGAATTATTTGTTCGCCTTTTTGGCCAAATCTCTGAAGTACTCCAATGCCGGAGGCTCGTTGCCTATCAGACATTCGTACTTGTAATCCTTGCCCTGTACCGCCTCCCAATCTGCGCGAATATGCTTCAACTCCTTCGGATTTTTGTAAATCTCGACAAAGGTTAGGAATATGGTCTTGGCGGCATTGAGCATCGCCTTTGTGGCAATCGAAGTTCCCGAAACTGAGGAGAAGTGCCAAGTGTGCAGCGAACCCGGACTTACGCAGGTCTCAACTCGGCAAAGAGGCAAAACTTGCGAAACATCGCCCGTATCATCCGAGCTTCCACCTTGGCTGCTGATGACCTCTTGGAATGGTTTAACCTTCTCGTATCTCGAGAGATCGAGAACCGGTAGTCCTGCGTTGCGATTTAACTCCTCGAGATAGGCCTTCTCCTCTGCGGTGAGTTTTACTCCTCCCACCTTTTCGAGGTTGCGCTGCGCCATACGACCGAGGTAGGTGTTGCACAACATCGAATACGAGCCCGCCACGAAATTGTACTTGACGGTTGTACCCGTGCCCATTGCCGCGCCTTTGGCGGCAGCTATGGTGCGCTCAAGGATATCTTTGGCAACCTTCGGGTCCTGGTGACGGAGGTAGTAGTAGACCTGTGCCTTGTCGGGAACGATATTTGGTGCCTCACCGCCATTGGTAATCACATAGTGCACTCGGCTATTTTGGTGGAAGTGCTCACGGTTCATATTCATCATCATATTGAACGCCTCTACACCATCGAGTGCAGAGCGACCAAGGTGGGGAGTTCCTCCAGCGTGCGATGTTATACCCTCGAAGTTGAAGAGTATGCCGATTTTTGTCGACCAGGTGTCACGGAGTATCTGATTGTGTGACATAGGGTGGTACGAGATGGCGCAATCGACACCATCGAACAGACCCTCACGCACCATATAGGTCTTTCCTCCACCGCCCTCTTCGGCAGGGCAACCATAGAGTTTGATTGTTCCCTTGTGTCCTTGAGCGAGCCATTTCGATAGTGCTACTGCGGCAGATACGGCAGTTGTGCCGATGAGATTGTGTCCGCAACCGTGTCCGTAGCCACCTTGTACGCGTGGACTAAAGCAGGCTGTTGTATCTTGCGAGAGTCCGGGTAGGGCATCGTACTCGGCAAGCACCGCCAAGACCGGTTCGCCCTCGCCAAAGGTGGCGATAAATGCGGTTGGGAGGTTGGCTACGCCGCGCTCAACCTTGAATCCGTTCTCCTCGAGGTGCTTGATTATGAGTTCGCTGCTCTTGTACTCCACAAAACCTGGCTCTGCCAATTCGTGAAGTTCCTTCTGCATCTTGTCGTAGGTCTCGAAATGGTTCTCGAACCAAGTGAGTCCGATGTTCGAAACCAATATTGCCGAAGCTAATAGTGTCTTGATCATACTTCTATTAAATTTATCTGCTAACCACAAAGGTAGTGCATTCTTTTCAAATGAGCAAAACGATGTGGCTGAAAATCACAGAAAAAGTCGATGTCGAATGTCCGATCTTTTACTTTGATTTTTAATTATTAAAAAGTTTGTGTAATTCAAAAATTGTTCGTACCTTTGCGCACTCGCAAAGTGCGAGGTTGGATTACATAAATTTTTTAACAAGTATTAGATGGATTCATTAAGTTACAAAACTATCTCGTTGAATGCTGAGACAGTCAACAAGGAGTGGGTTGTTATCGACGCTACTAACGAGGTATTGGGTCGCTTGGCATCGCAGATCGCAAAGATTCTCTGCGGTAAGAACAAGCCGGGCTACACCCCTCACGTTGACTGCGGTGACTATGTTATCGTTATCAATGCAGAGAAGGTTAAGCTCACAGGTAAGAAGTTGACCGACAAGGTCTATGTCCGCCACACTGGTTACCCAGGTGGTCAGCGTTTCGCTACTCCTGCCTTATATTTGGCAAAGAAACCTGAGTTCGT